>CAZFWQ010000138.1:5100-9399 GCA_964522755.1 uncultured Oscillospiraceae bacterium
CGTTCAGGATGAAAGCGCGATGATGGTGGCCGCCGTCGTGGATCCTCAACCCGGAGAACGGATACTGGACACCTGCTGTGCGCCGGGTGGGAAGGCCACGCATCTGGCGGAGCGGATGGGTAACAGGGGAAGTGTTACCGGGTGGGATCTGCATGGGAATAAACTGGGACTTGTGACAGAGTCGGCGGATCGCCTCGGGATCGGAATCATCAGGACCAGGGAGCAGGATGCCGCGAAGGATGTTCGGGAAGAATGGGAACAGTACGACAGGGTGCTTGTCGACGCACCCTGTTCGGGAACCGGCATCATCAGGCGCAAGCCGGACATCAAATGGAATCGGGACCCGTCTGATGTGTCCGCTCTGGTTGAGATTCAACGGAAAATACTATATAATGCCGGTAGATATGTAAAACCCGGCGGTGTTCTGGTATACAGCACCTGCTCCATGGAAGGGGCGGAGAACGAAGGTGTCTGCAGCTGGTTTCTGTCGGGAGCGGCCGAGGGGGACCCGGTTTTCACCGTGGAGGCAGATCAGCCGTACATACGCCTTTACCCTGTCCTTCCGGAAACAGACGGATTCTTCATCGCCCGTTTCCGTCGTGCGTTCGGACCGTGAATTCAGCCGCACGGTACCGAGTTCGGAGAAACATGCAAAAGAATCCTGTCAGGAGGCTCTGATGCCCGACAAGATCGATTTACTGGATATGGAGCAGCCGGAGATGGCGGAAGCCGTCGCAACTCTCGGCGAGAAGCCTTTTCGTGCCCGGCAACTGTGGAAATGGCTGTATGCGGGCATTTTGGATTTCGACATGATGACGGACCTCCCGTCTGCCTTTCGTGCCAGTCTTGCGCAAAGCCATGTGGCCGGCGGTCTGACTTTGGTCGGCCGGCAGGTTTCCAGCCAGGACGAAACGTCAAAATTCCTGTTCTCCCTTCCGGACGGAAACCTGGTTGAAAGTGTGCTGATGCGCTATCGGTACGGCCTGTCCGCCTGCATCTCCACCCAGGTCGGCTGTCGCATGGGGTGCGCGTTCTGCGCGTCCTCCCCCCTCGGGCTGGTCCGAAACCTCACTGTCGGAGAGATGATGGGACAAGTCCTCCACATGATGCAGGCAGGCGGGGAACGCATAGGCCATGTGGTGCTGATGGGCATCGGCGAACCGTTCGACAACTATGGGAACGTCATGTCCCTCCTTCATCGGCTGAACAGGGCAGACACGCTGGCCATCAGCCATCGGAAACTGACCGTGTCCACCTGCGGAATGGTTCCGGCCATTGTGCGCTTTGCCGGGGAGGGAATCCCTGTAAACCTTTCCGTTTCGCTCCATGCGCCCACGCAGGAGCTTCGGGAGCAGGTGATGCCCATTGCGAAGAAATGGCCGTTGCCGCAGCTGCTGGATGCATGTTGGGAATATGTGGATATTACCGGAAGAAGGATCACTTTCGAGTATGCCATGGTTCGGGGCTGGAACGATTCGCCCGCCCATGCGCGCATGCTGGCGGCCCTTTGCAGGAACCGGCTCTGCCATGTGAACCTGATTCCGGTGAATCCAGTGCCGGGAACTTCTTTTTTACAGGGTACCATGGCAGGAATTCACTCTTTCGCAAAAATTCTTGAAGAAAACGGAATTGCGGCAACCGTCCGGCGCGAGCTGGGCAGCGATATCGAGGCAGCCTGCGGGCAGCTCCGGCGCACCGTGTTGCAGCAGACCGGGAAGGGTGCACAGTGAGATACGCGGCATCGAGCGATATCGGCAAGGTACGTGAGCAGAATGAAGATGCGTGGAACATCATTCTGGGGAAAGCAGGCCATCCTGTCGGATTCGTCGTGGCGGACGGCATGGGCGGACATGAGGCGGGCGAAGTGGCCAGCAGGATGGCCGTCGAGATCATGTCCGAGACGGTTGAGTCCTGCTCGGCCCTCGGCATGAACCTGGATGATGCGGAAGTCTTTCTGCGTGACGGGATGGATGAGGCAAACCGCCGCATCATCCAATATTCACAGGAGAACCTTCGTGGAATTTCATCCGGAACGACACTTACCGCCGCCTTCCTGGACGGGCCAATCATGCTGCTTATCCATATCGGCGACAGCAGGGCTTATCTGTTCCGGGACAAAATGGTGAAGCAGATCAGCCGGGACCATACTTACGTCGCAGAACTCGTGGCGTCCGGCGTCATTGAGGCGGATGCCGCAAAAGTACATCCGGAGCGGAACAAGATCACGCGGGCGCTGGGATTCGACATGGGCATGCGGCCTGAAGTCTTTTGGGGGCGCGTTAAAGATGACGATCAAATGCTCTTTTGCACGGACGGACTGTCGGAATACGTGACGGAATCTGAAATGGCCGAACTTCTTTCACGGTGCGAACCTGAACAGGCCGTCGATTCGCTGGTGTCCATGGCGAATGATCGGGGTGGGCGGGACAACATCACCGTGATCGTCGTAGCCATGGAACCGGGCGATACGCCATGAATTCGAACAACCGGAGGGAATATACATGATAGGAACCATGCTTGGCAATCGATATACAATCGTCAAGGAACTCGGGACCGGAGGGATGGCTGTAGTCTATAAGGCGCATTGCGCCTATCTGCAGCGGGATGTGGCCATCAAGGTGCTGAGGGAGGAATTTCGCGGCGATGTGGACCTGATGCGCCGCTTTGAATCCGAAGCTCGGGCTGCAGCGAGCCTCACGCATCCGAACATTGTCCAGATCTACGATGTCGGCAGGGAAGGCAATCTGATATACATCGTCATGGAACTCGTGGATGGCAGCAGCCTGAAGGAACTGATAGCCGAGAATGGCCCGATGCCCTGGGCGATGGCAGTCGATGTGATGATAAAAGTCGCTTCCGCCCTGCAGAAAGCGCATTCTAAAAAAATTGTCCATCGGGATATCAAGCCGCAGAACATCCTCATGACCGCTGACGGGGAACCGAAGGTGGCGGATTTCGGCATTGCGCGCACGGGAAAATCCAGCACTGAAACGATGAAGGTGGACACGGTCGCCTCCGTTCACTACGCTTCTCCCGAACAGGTGAGGGGAGGCTATACGGACGCCCAGTCGGATTTGTACTCCGCGGGTATCACCCTTTATGAGATGCTGACCGGGAAGCTGCCCTTTCCGGGAGACAATCCGGTTTCCGTGGCCCTGCGCCAGATACAGGACCCTGTGCCGCGTGCGGACATGGAAGTGCCGGAAGTGCCGCGGATTCTCGCGGACATCGTGGTGAAATGCATGCAGAAAAATCGCGCGGATCGCTACGACGACGCGGCTACGCTGATCTCCGACCTTGAAGGCGTGAAGCGCAGTCCGGAAAACTTTCATGTGGACATGCCCGCTGCGCGCCGTGAAGAAAGCCTGACGGTCATGGGCGGCCAGGAACTGGCGGAGGGGGATTTCATGGCCAGGCAGGTAAGATCGCGCAATGCATATGCAAACCGTCGCGTATTCGATCGGAGGAAAATCATATTCCCAATCATCTATGTCCTGCTCATCGGCATCATCGTTACCCTCATCGTGAATATCATCGGGTTCGTCACCCGCGACCTGTCCGTGCCGACTCCCACTGAAACTGCCTTGAATGAAGCCGTCGTCGGAGATTATGTGGGCCGTGACATTGCAGAAGTGTTGGTTGATATCGAAAAGGCTAAAATTGAGCCTTTTGAGGTCAAGTACCGGTACGATTCGAACGCGAAGTCAGGCATGGTGATTCAACAGACGCCGCTTGCCGGCTCAAGGCTGGTCATAAAGGGCCTGACCACTCTTGAAATCATTGTCAGCAAGGGAGAAGACCAGGTTGTCGTACCGCAGATACTGAATCGGAAGCGCGCCGAAGTCATGTTTGAGCTTCAAGATGAATATGGCCTGATAGTGGATCTCAAATCCGAATACAACAATGACCTGGAGGCGGACCGCGTCATCCGGCTGGATCCGATTCCCGGAACGGCTGTTGCCAGAGGTTCGCACATCACCCTGTACTGGAGTCTGGGCAAGGAACAGAAGCAGGTTGCCGTGCCGGATCTGCTGCAATTGGACTTTGACCGCGCTGAGGCGCTGCTGACCGAATACAAGCTGACAATCGGCAGCATCCTGCCTGCAGGCGTGGATGTGACGGGTCGGCTTGTCACAGCCCAGTCCATCGCACCCGGCGATCTTGTTCCCGAAGGCACTACGGTTGACATCACCTTCAAAACGCCTCCACCCACGGCAACGCCCACGCCCGTCCCGAGCCCGTCTGCCACGGCGGACCCTTCCGCCACGGCGGATCCCTCCGCCACTGAAACGGCACCTC
>CAZFWQ010000139.1:0-7765 GCA_964522755.1 uncultured Oscillospiraceae bacterium
CCCGTATCGCTGACGTTGCCCGCCAAGGCAGCCAAAATCCGCCCCGGAAGCCACGATGGCGTCATTCGCCAGATTCATCAGGTTTTTCATGTATCCAAGGCTGCGCCTGTAAGGATGGGTGCATACCGTCCCTATTCCATAAACATGCAGTTCTTCGCCGGAAACGATCATTCGCATGGGAAACACGCCGACGACCGCCATGATCTTTCCGTTCTCACGCGCCACAAAATGGTGGATGGCGGTGCCGTGTTCACGCTTGTACAGCTTAGGCAGCAGCTTCGGAAAATCATGAGGTACACCGTCGTAGGAAAAAACATAATTGGCAAGGTCCACGATTTCATCAAAATCTTCCGGATTTGCCCGTTCGAATATTGTCGCCATGATCTCCTCCTGAATGGCCAGCGTGGTGGTCCGTTGTCACCGGCTGCCCGAATGAAGTCCCGCATTGTTCAGCGTGGTGGTCCGTTGTCCCTGACTGCCTGAATGAAGTCCCGGATTGTTCAGCGTGGTGGTCCGTTGTCCCTGACTGCCTGAATGAAGTCCCGGATGGTTTCCAAAGGGTGGGAAAATGTCATGCCGCCTTCCAGCAGCAAACCGGCATGATGCGTATCCGAACCGGTTGTGGCCAGCAGGTGGTTCTCTTTGGCATAGGCAGCGGCCCTCCTGTCAAAAAGGGAATCCGCATGGCTCGCATTATATGTTTCCACCGCGTCAACCAGGCCGGGATACAGCCTGGTCCGGCGAATATAGGGCGCTTCCCGGAAAGGGTGGGCATGTGAAATGAATCCCCCGTCATGGCGTATCCGCGAAAGATAAGCTTCGAGCGGCCACGAAAGGATATCCGGATGATCCGCCAGGTATTGCTTCCCCAATCCGTATGTGAGAAATTCAGTGCCATGATACCCGTATTCCCATCCGAGGAAAACTTTGAATCCGCTGTTTCCGGCCTCCCGCAAGGCGTTTTCATATCCGGCGCAAAACAGCTCCACCCTTTGGTGCCAAGGCAAATGGGAAGGAACCGTCGTATTCCCGTTGAAAAAATGATCGGTCACTATGATGGCGTCGTAACCGGCCGCCCGGTGTGCACGGACCATCTCGGCGCCTGTCCCGCTGGCGCACGCGCTGCTTTCCTTCGTGTGAAGATGCGTTTCAATTTTGAATGCCCCGTTCAACTGCGCCTCCCGTATTTTGTACCCCCCGTATTGAGTGAAACTATCATGGCCGCTGTCATGTCTGTCAAGCCGTCAATCATAGATCAGAGGACTTTGAAAACCGCAAGCAGGAGGATCAGCAATCCCACTCCGATCCGATATATCGCAAATCCTTTCATTGGCTTGTGTTTCAGGAAATGTACAAATCTGTCGACCACGAAAAGGGCTACCGCAAACGCGGTAAGGAATCCTGCCGCCAGGGTCACCCATTCGAAAAGGGTCAGATTGATTTCCATTTTCATCAGTGAGTATGCTGTCGCAATCACCATTGTCGGCAAAGCGAGGAAAAATGAAAATTCCGCTGCCGCGATGGTTGAAAGGCCGACAATCCATCCGCCGATGATGGTGGATGCCGAACGGGAAAAACCCGGCCACACCATGGCAAGGCACTGGAAAAGCCCGATGATGGCAGCCTGTTTCCATGAAACGGCCAGACCTTCGGAAAGTGCCATGCCCACATGGGATTCGGAAGCCGGGACTTCGTGCGCGGCAAGGCTTTTGCGGAATTTCCTCTCAGCCAATATCATCCCGACCCCCCCGACTACCAAAGCCATCGCAACCGGTATGGGAAACATCATGTATTGTTTGATCCGGTCATGGTAGAAAAGTCCGATAAGACCGGAAGGCACGAAGGCAATGGCCACGGCACCCCAAAACCGGAACCCGGTGCCGCCTGGCCTGAGATGTCGGAAGGAATCAAGGATTTTCCGCCTGTAGAGCACGACAATGGCGAGAATGGCCCCGAGTTGGATGACGATTTCAAACAATGCGGCAAATGAGCCTGAAAAATCAATGAAATTGCCAACGAGGATCATGTGTCCTGTTGAAGAAACAGGCAGAAACTCCGTGACTCCCTCCACTATCCCGATGACGATGGCTTTCACGAACATGAGAAGGTTATTTTCCAATGGTTCTCCCTTTCCGGAATCATCGGTCGCTCGGTCAACAGAACGGCTGATTCCACTGGACAATCATGGCAGCCGCATGATTTGGGCAACCAACCCAATCAGTTTACAGTTTTCCGGGCTGTTTGTCACAGCCAATTTCTTCCGTCGGAGATTGACAGAATACTCATTGATCCTGTTTGACGTGCCATTCCGGCATGCGCATTCATTTACTTTCGTTCTGATATGCCGGGCTCCTTGCCGCCGTGACGTTTTGGCTTTTCACGTCCCACCAGCGCGGCCCTTTGTACGGACTGATCCCCGAACCGGTTCCGCAGGGCATCCACAGCCGTATCCAGCGCCTGTTTCCTTCGACGCCTCATCATGCCCGCGTCCGTCTCGATGACGGCAGCAGGTTGAAAATCCGTGCCTTGCCGGCTTTCAGCAGCAGGTTGAAAATCCATGCCTTGCCGGCTTCCGACTGTTGTTTGAAAATCCGAATCTTGCCTGCTGTCGGAAACGGCTTGAAAATCTTTTCCTTCCTTGCTTTTGACAGCAGCCGGAAAGTCTGCGACCTGCCCATTTGCACCTGTGCCTTTATGTAATGAATCCAGACCGGCCGGGAGGTCGAACATCGATATCTGTCCCTCTTCCTCTCCGAATCCGGAAACCGAAATGCCGACAAGCCGAACAGGGCGTTCCTTGATCCAGTTCTGGCTGAGCAGGGACAAGCCCGCTTCCATGATGACGTCGGTCGCATGCGTCGGAGGAATACTCGTCTGGCGGCTGATGGATCGGAAGTCCGCATATTTGACTGAGATCTGCACAACGCGCGCCTTTTTCCCATGGTGCCTCAGGGTGGCCGAAACCTCTTCCGCCAGCTGCATCAATACAGGTTTCACCTCTTCAAAGGATTCGGCATCACGTATCAGCGTCGTCGACCTGCCGATGGACTTCATTTCATCATCGCGCGGAGGAAGAACCAGATCATCATCGCGGCCCATCGCATGATGCTTCATGTCCATGCCGCCCTTGCCGAACTGACGCACAAGCAGGCCTGCGTCCGAACAGGCAAGATCTCCAATCGTGCGGATTCCGAGCCTGTTCATCTTTTCCGCCGTTTTCCGCCCCACGCCCAAAAGATCTCCCACAGGCAGAGGCCACATTTTCAAGGGGATGTCTTCCTGCCACAGTTCCGTGATGCCCATCGGCTTCTTCATTTCCGCGGCCATTTTCGCGAGATACTTGTTTTGCGCGATGCCGATGGAACACCAGAGACCCAATTCATCCCTGATGCCCGCCATGATGGTTTCCGCCGCCTTGCGGGGAGGTCCGGACAGGTTTTCGCACCCGGTCATGTCCAGCCATGCCTCGTCGATGCTGTTCGGCTGGATAAGCGGGGAGAAACGGCCAAGAAGGTTCATGACGGCTTCGGACATTTGAATGTAGAAGTCGTGGTCCGGCGGAACAAGAATCAGCTGCGGGCACAACCGCCGGGCTTCATGAAGCACCATGGTCGTCCGCACGCCGAATTTGCGCGCCTCATAATTTGCCGCGAGAATGATTCCCGAACGGTGCGCGGGATCCCCGGCGACTGCTGCGGGCACGCCCGAGAGTTCAGGCCTGCGCGTAGTCTCACATGATATGAAGAAGGCATTCATGTCGACCAGGAATACAACGCGCTGCACGGGTTTCCTCCGATGTGTCATTATATCAAAGCCAGTCAACCATATCACGTATTTCCACAAGGAAAACAAGAGTCCGGCACACATGCACATAGGTGTTGAGCATATGCGGGATTACCAGCTCCCCACACCAAAAAGGGCCGGCCTGCATGATAACATGCCTGCCGACCCATCTGGACAGTACCTGTTTAATTGATGAAGCCTTGAACCGGCCCAGCCGCAAGGGCCTGCCATGAACCGGACATCTGCCGTGTGATGGCCTGAACCGTGTCATGGCTCTTTCCGGTGGCTTATGCCAGCAGTCTCGCCTCAAGGGCGGCCAGCTGGCTGGAGAGTTCTGCCGGAAGCCTCTCGCCGTAAGTGGCATAATGCGCCTTGATTGAAACCACTTCATTGAGCCATTGGTCCTTCTTCACCTTCAGCAGTTCCACCATGTCGGCATCTGTTACGCTGTTGAGGCCGGTGCGGTCTATGGCGTCCGGGGTCGGCATGTACCCTATCTCCGTCTTCACGGCCTTGCCGATGCCTGCAACACGTTCCACAACCCATTTCAGGACACGGCTGTTTTCACCGTAGCCGGGCCACAGCCATTTGCCGTTTTCATCCTTGCGGAACCAATTGACATAGAAAAGCCTGGGCAGTTTGTCTGCATCCGTCATCGTGCCGATATCCAGCCAGTGCTGGAGGTAATCGCACACATGGTAGCCGATGAAAGGCAGCATGGCGAAGGGGTCACGCCGCACCTGGCCGATTTTGTCCGAAATGGCGGCAGCCGTCAGTTCCGAGCCCATGATGGATCCGAGGAAAACGCCATGGTTCCAGTCGAAGCTTTCATGGACAAGCGGGATGGTGCTTGGGCGCCGTCCGCCGATGAGGATGGCTGAAATCGGCACACCGGCAGGATCTTCCCACTCGGGAGCGATAACGGGGCACTGAATGGCCGGGGCAGTGAAGCGTGCGTTGGCATGGGCGGCCAGTTCCTTGGTCCCCTTTATCCAATCGTTGCCCTTCCAGTCGATGAGGTGATCTGGCGCATCATAGCCGATGCCTTCCCACCAGATGTCTCCATCGTCGGTCAGGCCGACATTGGTGAAGATGGTGTTCTTCTCGATGCTGTACATGGCGTTGGGATTGGAGTCCATGGAGGTTCCGGGGGCCACGCCGAAGAAGCCCGCCTCCGGGTTGATGGCGTACAGCCTGCCGTCCGCGCCGAATTTCATCCAGGCAATGTCGTCCCCGATGGTCTCGACGGTCCATCCTTCGATGGTGGGCACAAGCATGGCGAGGTTCGTCTTGCCGCAGGCACTCGGGAACGCGGCGGCGACGAATTTCACGATGCCGGCCGGACTGGTCAGTTTCAGGATAAGCATGTGCTCGGCCATCCATCCTTCGTCACGGGCTTGAACAGACGCGATGCGGAGGGCGAAGCACTTCTTCCCGAGAAGGGCGTTTCCACCGTAACCGGAACCATAGGACCAGATGGTGCGTTCTTCAGGGAAGTGGCTGATATACTTCTTTTCGATGGGGGCGCAAGGCCACGGGACATCCTTCTGGCCGGGTTCCAGCGGTGCGCCGTTTGAATGCAGGCATTTTACGAAGTCTCCATCTCCGAGGACTTCCAGCACTTTTGAGCCGATGCGGGTCATGATTCGCATGTTGATGACGACATACGCGCTGTCCGTAATCTCTACGCCAATTTTTGAAATGGGAGAACCGATGGGTCCCATTGAATAGGGTATTACGTATAATGTACGGCCTTTCATCGATCCTTTGTAAAGGTCCCTCATCGTGGCCTTGAGTTCTTCGGGATCGACCCAGTTGTTCGTGGGACCGGAATCATCCTTGGATTTCGAAGCGATGTACGTGCGGTTTTCGACGCGGGCGACATCTGATGCGTCGCTGCGGAACAGGTAGCAGCCCGGCCGTTTTTCAGGATTCAGCGGGATCGCCGCTCCGGAGTCGACCATTTCCTTCAGAAGGCGGTCGTTTTCCTCCTGTGAACCATCGCACCAGTGAATCTGATCCGGCTGGCACATCGCTGCAACTTCTTCAACCCAAGCCTGCAAATTTTTGTTTTTCGTCATTGAAAATACTCCTTTCAAACACGTTCTTCAACTTAGCTGTGCTTACAAATGCAGTTTTCATTTTAAGATCCGGCATTTCTATATCAATTGGTTGAAGTGTTCAAACCGGATACCTATCCAAATGCTATCATATCCATGTGAAATATTCAACAATATCGGCTATCATCGGCAATGTATACATGATGACAATATCGGCTATCATCGGAGATGTATGCATGATATCCGCAATGTGTTCATGATGACCGTTGTCGTCACGGCACCATGTGATAGAATGAATCCCATGCGAGCCTGCAACAGCGGATATCGGCACACATCCCCCGAAGGAGAGGAATCAGCATGAAGATCATTGACGCCCACATCCACTTCTCGGACATCGAAAGCTTCCGGAAAACGGCAGCGGAGATCTCCAAAGTAGACTATTCCTCGGAGGGATTGCTGCGGACTTTTTCTGAGAACCGTGTTGCGGCATGCATCGCGATGGGATTGACGGAAACAGCGCCCGGCAGGTTTCCCGACGACCTTTCCCATATGCCAATGATGCCGGATCTTGAAATGGCGTGGCCAAAAGGAATGTTCTGCTGTGCGGGCATCAATCCGGCAGACCTGCTGGCCCGAGGCCGGCTGGCCGTCGAGGAGCTGCGGCACGCCCTCAAGCAGCCACAGACGGTTGGCATCAAACTGTATGCCGGTTATTATCCTTATTACGTGACAGACGGCGTGTATGATTCCGTATATGCCCTGGCCTCCGAATTCGGCATGCCGGTCGTCATCCATGGGGGCATCACCTATTCCGAGCGTGGACTGCTGAAGTATTCCCATCCCTTGTCATTCGACGAGGCAATGGTCCGGCACCCGGAACTGACCTTTGTGATATGCCATCTCGGCGAACCCTGGGTCATGGACACGGCAGCGCTCATCTCTAAAAATCCGAACGTGGTGTCTGACCTGTCCGGCCTTCTTGTGGCAGATGCGCTTGCAATTAAAAAGAAAGCCAGCCAGACCGGTGAAATGCTCAGGCTTCGGCAACCCCTGTTGTTCGAGGAACGATACGACCGTTTCCTATTCGGTTCTGATTGGCCGCTGGCACCATTGAACGCCTATGTTGAATTTGTAAAGACCCTGATTCCCGAAACCTACCATGGAGACGTTTTTTATCGCAACGCACTGAGGGTGTTTCCAAAACTGCGTGACGCGTTGGCTGGGAATATCATCCAAGAACCCCACCCCTTGACAAATTGAATTTAATTGCATAAGATTTATCTGCAGTATCATTCCAATGCGGAGGTGCATGATGTCCATTTACGACATTACGGTAACGGACGCGCAAGGGAAAGAAGTATCCCTTTCAGACTACAAAGGCAAGACGATGCTCATTGTGAACACGGCCAGCAAATGCGGGTTTACCCCGCAATACGACGATCTGCAGGATTTGTACGATAAGTGGAAGGACAAGGGGTTTGAAGTCCTGGCTTTTCCCTGTGACCAATTCGCAAACCAGGAGCCCGGCACCAATGCGGAAATCCAGAAATTCTGCGAAATCAATTTCGACCTGACCTACCCTGTCTTCGCAAAACTCGAGGTAAATGGCCCCAATGCACATCCCTTGTACAAACTCCTGCGGGAAAAGGAACCGGGGCTCGCCGGAAGCAAGATAAAGTGGAATTTCACGAAATTCCTTGTGGATGCGGAAGGCAACGTGCTCCATCGTTATGCTCCGGCCACAAAGCCAGCACGCCTCTCTCCTGTCCTTGAACGCCTTTTCGCGGAAAAGAAATAAAATCCATTGAATCCCTGAAGCGTTTGAAGCCCTGTTGGTGTTTCATTCGAAGCATGCGTGGCATACCGATGATGAAAGCAAAGCGTGGAAGGTATGCCGATGACGAAAACAAAGCGTGGAAGGC
>CAZFWQ010000139.1:7865-9332 GCA_964522755.1 uncultured Oscillospiraceae bacterium
TGCCCATGAAATCAACAAAAGCACGCATGGCTAGTCAATGATGAAAACCTCATCCTGAGGTTTTCTTTTTTTCGTATTTCAAGCAGATGTTTCCGACTCCACGATCCGTCCTCTTTTTAATCGGTGCAGCGCCTCGGTCGCAAGGGAAATCTTCGTCACAACAGTCCGCTGCGTCCGGGGATACAGGTAATAGGTGTCGTCCAGCGTGGACAAGTCGATGCAGTCGCCCTTGCCGAAATAATCATATTCGATGTGACATGCGTACATGGTTCTGGGTTCCTTGACAAGCAGGAACGGTTTCCCTTCAAGCGTGCCTTCCAGCCTGAATCCATCCATGTCATGGGTCAGACGGGCAGTGCCAAGCCGGATATACCCTTTCGCGTTTGGCAGGGAGTCCACCGACACGTCATCACAAAACCCGTATGTACCGCCTTCGACCTGTGCCCGTGTGAATCCGCGTTCGAATTCAAACCAGTCCGGGATGTGCGGGAACTCCGTTTCACCGGTCTCCGCTTTCAGTTCACCCAATTCGGACATCGTCCAGGCTTTCCCGCAAGCATCGCACCAGATGCGGATTCCGGCAGAATCCATTCGAAATTCCTCCATGCAGTGCGGACACTGGTAAAGGATGTTGTGAAGGCCCTTGGCGCGGTCCGGAAAGGCAATGCGCACATCGTTGGCCTTCTGCCATGCATACTCGTCGTAAGTGAAAGATTCAGCCAGAATTTTGTTTATTTCATCAATCGTCATTTTCTGCAGCTGCTCTTTTGTAATGATCTGCCGGTATTCCGCCTCGATCCTGTTGCCTCGCTCCGCAAGGCTCCAACACGGCGAATTGAGGTAATGCCCGTGCATCTTCAACATCACAACCGGCACGTTCATCAACCTGATCAGTTTTCCAAGGGAATCCGGAAGGGACGAATTCGTCCCGGCCAGCGTGTATCGTGCTTCGGGGTAAAGGACGAGTATGTCCTTGTAGTCATGAAGGACCGTCCTGATATGCCTGACGAGTTGGACATCGTTTGTGAATTTCCGCTTGCAGATGCATCCGACCTTGCGCAGCAGCCACTCCCTCCCGATGAACCCGTCTATTGCCACCACATTATTGGAACGATAGGGAAAAAGCGCGGCCGTCGCCACTTTGAAATCCATGAACGCCGAATGGTTGCAAAGCACAAGGAAAGGCGGCTTCAATTCTTCCACCACTATCCGTTCAATATGGTATTTATGCTTCCAGAGGGTAGGGTAACTCAGAATCCAGGTGATTGGACGCAGATAATTGCGTTCGCGATCCGGTTTGCGCGCCATGTCGAAATGAATGACAGTCCCTTTTGTGTTCATATGCCGTCTTCCTTGGCTTGAAGATATGGATGCCGCATGGCATTGCGCATCTGCCAATTCTCGAAAGTGCTTCCGGCACCTCACATGTGCTTCCGATGCTTCCGCATGCGCTTCCGATTTACCTCG
>CAZFWQ010000140.1:0-5383 GCA_964522755.1 uncultured Oscillospiraceae bacterium
ATGTGCCGCCATGCACGGTGAAAAACAGTTCCGCCAAACGTGACGCCCGGCGACAATGATCAAGCGATATGGGATATTTCACTCATGGGTACATACGATAGCAGGAGCATTGGCTGCCGCGGCCGGGAATTCCATCGACCTCTCCAATCGGGTCTGATATACCGGAACCCGAATCCGATTCCCGCCAGACGGCAGCCACATCCGATATGCATGTACCCGGCACCATTTCATATGACTGCCCTGTTATTTGTGGCGCTTTTACGGATAAAAAGCAGGTGGGTGCGCAATTCACACGAAACCTGCCCGGATGTACCCGTCTGGAACATGAAATAATCTGCCTGGTAGCATTCGTCAGGTAAAAGCCATATGCCGAGGCAGATTCCATGAATCATATCGCCGGCAATCCACAACACCCGGGTTGCATTGATAACAGCCGTCGTCGCATACAACCAAGGAGGACATCATGAAAAAAATTCGACAACTGATGCAGTTCATGGAGGGCCAGAGATATACATTTGTGCTGGCACTTGCATCGGTTATGCTGAACGTGCTTGTCGCAGCACTTGTTCCCATGATAATCCGCACATCGCTGGATTCTGTACTGGGGGGGAATCCTATCGACCTGCCAGTGTGGGTCATCAGCCTTATCGGTGGGGAAGCCGCTATCGCATGGGTGAGGGTGAATTTATGGTTCCTTCTTGTCATACTTGTCTGCCTGACGGGCATACAGGGTTTTCTCCTTTTTGGCAGGGGCAAATGGAGTGCAATGACATCGGAAGGTTCTGCAAAGCGGATGCGAGACCGCCTTTACAACCATTTGAACCGTCTTCCGTTCGATTATCATGTGAAGGCGCAGACGGGGGACATTATCCAGAGATGCACGTCTGATATTGAAACGGTAATGGGGTTTGTCGGGGGTCAATTCATCGATGCGTTTTCCACTGTGTTTCAGGTCATCGTCGTGCTTACTGTGATGGCTTCCCTTAATGTGACATATACCCTGATATCCATCATCCTCATCCCGATCATCACCATTGCCACCGTCCGGTTCTTCCTGAGCATGATGAAGACTTTTTCAGAAACGGATGAGGCAGAGGGTTTCCTTTCAGCAACCCTGCAGGAAAATCTTACAGGGGTCCGCGTGGTGAAGGCATTTGGCGCTCAACACCTGGAGATGTCGAAGTTCGATGAGAAGAATACAAAATATCGGGACCTGGTATTGAAAATCGTCAGGCTAATGGCGTCATACTGGTCGCTTTCCGATTTTCTCTGCATGTTCCAATTCGCCACTGTCATTGTTGTTGGTGCATTCTGGGCTTCTGCGGGAACCATCAGCATCGGCACCCTTGTGGCTTTCTCAACATATGCGGGCATGCTGATCTGGCCCATTCGCGGCTTGGGTCAGAGCATGGGTTTCATGGGACAGTCTTTTGTCTCGCTTCGAAGGATCAATGAGATATTGGATACTCCGTCAGAAGATTACGACACCGGCATTCAAACCGTCACTGTGGACGGCGCCATAGAATTCGAACACGTTCGTTTTGGATATGAAGAAAACAAGCCGATTCTTGATGATGTCAGCTTCAGTGTGAAAAGGGGTACAACCACAGCTATTCTCGGGGCAACCGGTTCCGGCAAGAGCACGCTCCTTCACCTGCTGATGCGCATGTACGACTATCAGGGCGGGTCCATACGCATTGACGGCCAGGAGCTTTCGGGCATAAGCAGGAAGGCTGTTCGGGAAAAAGTAGGTATCGTCCTGCAGGAACCTTTCCTGTTTTCAAAGAATCTGCGTGAAAACATCCGCATCGGTGAAATGTCGGCAACGGATGCCCAGGTGGAGGCGGCAGCCGGTATTGCCTGTGTGGATGAAGCTATCGGAGAGTTCGAAAAAGGGTACGATACAATGGTCGGCGAGCGTGGGGTGACACTTTCCGGCGGACAGCGCCAGCGTGTTGCGATTGCCCGAACCGTGCTGAAAGATGTGCCGATTCTGATTTTTGATGATTCTCTTTCAGCAGTCGATACGGAAACAGATGCTTCCATCCGGGCGGCGTTGAAAAAACGCAGTTCCGGAACAACTACGCTGCTTGTATCACACCGAATTACCACATTGGCAGAAGCGGACCAGATTTTGGTATTGGAAGAAGGCAGGATTGCCCAAAGGGGTACACATCAGGAATTGATTGCGCAAGAAGGTCATTATAAGCGCATCTGGGACATTCAGAGCAACATTGGAGAGGTGGATGAACCCGTCATCCATGGAGGACAAGATGAATTTTGAAGAACAGGAATTCAGCAAGCGCATAGACCTGGGCGTTTGGAAGAGATTAATCGCGTTTGCCAAGCCCCACAGGAAAAGGATCATCACGCTGTGCCTTCAAATGTTGCTCATCGGCATGGTGGACGCGGCTTTTCCGCAGTTTCAGCGGTTTGCGGTCGACAGTGTGGCTTTGACGGGCCGAATCGACAAACTGCTTCCGCTTTCACTGTTAGCCTTGGTATTCATTGCCGCGCAGGCAGTCAACATCCGGTTCATGATTTTGAATGCCGGGCATGTGGAAATCAATGTGCCATATGATATCCGAAAAGCGGCATTCGAAAAATTGCAGAAGCTTCCTCTTTCCTATTATGACAAGACTCCGGTAGGCTGGATCATGGCACGTTTGACATCGGACTGCCGTAAATTGGGACAGACCCTGTCATGGAATCTTGTTGACCTTTTCTGGTCATTATCGAACATGACCATCACAGCCATTGTCATGCTCGTTACAAGTCCCGTCCTGGCACTGATGGTGCTGGCGACGGTACCGCCGTTGGCTTTTGTGAGCATCACGTTTCAGAAGCGGATATTGGGGAATTTCCGTCAGGTGCGCAAGCTTAACTCCCATGTCACGGCCGCTTTCAACGAGGGTATCACAGGTGCAAAGACAATAAAAAGCCTGTCGGTAGAAGGCGCGATGCTGAGTGAATTCAGGTCCGCAACTGGTGAAATGCGCAGTTTTGCCGTAAAGGCCGCCACCATCAACTCGCTCTATACTCCAATCATCATGCTTCTTGGCAGTATTGCTGCAGGCCTGATGCTTTGGCAGGGCGGGCTGGCAATGCAAAAAAATACGCTGGGCATAACTTACGGTATCCTGGTAGCTTTCATTTCCTATGCCGTGCAGTTCTTTGAACCGGTGAAGCAATTCGCCCGCGTATTCACGGAGCTCAACTATGCGCAGGCATCCGCGGAACGTGTCATCGCCCTGATGGATGTGGAAGCCGATATCGCGGACAATGAGAAGGTGGAGAGCCATTTCGGAGGCATGTTCGAATCGAACAGGGAGAACTGGCCTGCTTTCCATGGTGATGTCGAGTTCCGGAATGTAACGTTCGGATATAAGGAAGGCGAGAATATACTGGAAAATTTCAACCTGCATGTGAAGCCGGGAGAGACGGTTGCCATTGTGGGGGAAACCGGTTCGGGAAAGACTACCCTTGTGAATCTTGCCTGCCGTTTCTACGAACCGACAGGTGGAGGCATTTTTATTGACGGCGTGGAATACAGGGAAAGGCCCTTGATGTGGATGTATGCGAATCTTGGTTACGTTCTGCAGGAACCCCACCTGTTCTCGGGCACTGTCTGCGAGAATATCACCTACAGCAGGCAGGAGGCGACGAGAGAGGACATTGAGCGGGCAGCGAAGCTTGTCAATGCGCACGACTTCATCATGAATCTGGAAAAAGGCTATGATTCGGAGGTGGGTGAGAACGGCAGCCGGCTCTCAACCGGGCAGAAGCAGCTCATATCCTTTGCGCGGGCCATTTTGGCGGATCCGGGAATGTTTGTCCTGGATGAAGCCACATCATCTGTGGACACGGAAACGGAACACCTTATTCAGGATGCCATGCACAAGGCACTGCGTGGCCGGACCAGTTTCCTCATTGCCCACAGATTGTCCACCATTCGTTCGGCTGACCGCATACTGGTCATTGAGAAGGGAAAGATAGCCGAAGAGGGAACCCATAAGGAATTGATTCAAAAACGTGGGCATTATTACCAGTTGTATACGAACCAGTTCATGGCTGAAACGGAGCAGGAGATTCTTGCAGGCTGATCCGGGGGATTTATCATGGGCAGTGCACGATGATGGCGACAATGAAGATTCTGCGTGAAACCTGCATGATGACAGCCTCATCAGAAGATTCTCCACGGAATGTGCATGATGACAACCGTGCTATAATGGGATATGCGAATATTCATGGGACGGGTTAATCGGAGGAATGACGAAATGGCTGGAAGAAAAGGCAGGGGAAGACGGGTTGCTGTCCCAGCCTTGCTTGCAGCTCTCCTTTTTCTGTCTGCGGTTCTGTGTCCACCATATGAAATGGCATGCGCATCCATCTATGCGCCACAAAACATCAGAAGCGGTTTCGGATATATGACTGCCTCATTTCCGGGGCTGGCATCGGGAACTGCCTGGCTATCCAGAGGCGGAATTGAAATGACATTTGGCTGTGCGAATGCGGGGGCTGTCATTTCGCTTGAGGGAAGAGCCCTGATTCTGCCTGTCAAGACCAGCAGCGGAAACAAGGGAACACTAAGTATTCTTCTGGATTCATCTTTATCCGCCTCGACATCGGCAACGGATAAGTTGCATATTGTCTGGAAACGGCAGGTGCCGCAATCAGGGAAAAGAATCCTTGTCGGAGAAGCAGTTCTTGCAATGGTTCGTCAGCCACGGGATGGAGAAAAACTGGAGAGTCGGAATGAGGCGGTGCCTGTTGCGAAAAAGGCAGCAAACCCACCAGTTGCTGCAGCCACAACGGGCTCCGCTGTTGCAATAAGTGCCAGCACGGCCGGGCCTGCAGTTGCAGCAAGTGCAACAGGGCTTGCTGTTGCCACCAGTACAACAGGATCTGCTGTTGCCACCGGCACAACAGGGCCTGCTATTGCCACCGGCACAACCGGATCTGCTATTGCCACCAGTACAACAGGGCCTGCTATTGCCACCGGCACAACCGGATCTGCTATTGCCACCAGTACAACAGGGCCTGGTGTTGCCGCCAGTACTTCAGTTCCTGGCATTATGACATCGCAGGCAGCGATGTCGCTGGCAGCCGGATATATCGTCCGCGTGCCTCTATGGGCAGCCAGTACAGGTGACAGCGCATTTTCGTTCTCACTTGGAACACTTGGAACAGCATCTGCACCTCTCGCCGGCAGCCTTCGCGGCAGCTTTTCCGGCAGCCTTCGCAGCAGCCTTTCCGGAAGCCTCGCGGCTCCGATCGTGAAAGAAACGCTGCGATATGTTTCTTCAGATGTCCTGCTCCCGCAAGATTACAAACCGGTTTTGCAGTGGACCCGCAGCCTGCTCTGTCTTAAGCCCGGTGAGGT
>CAZFWQ010000140.1:5393-9328 GCA_964522755.1 uncultured Oscillospiraceae bacterium
ATTCAACCCGGACGTCATCAGGGCATTGCGGGAGATGCTATTGGATGCACAGCGGCAAGGTGTGGCCGGGTTTGATCTGGATAACAGCTACCGTTCAAGCTTCTGGCAGAAACTGTTGTTCGACAGACGCCTTTCTTTGTCAAAAGCAGACATGACAATCCGGGATCCGCTTGCCACAACACTTCGACGGGTGGCGCGCCCATTTGGAAGCGAGCATCAGACGGGCCTTGCCTTCGACATGTTCGCCACTTCAGGTTACGGAATCAATTTCGGGAATACATTGAACTTCCGCTGGCTCAAGGAGCAGGCCTGGAAATATGGATTCGTCATACGATATCCGGACAAAAGTGAAGCCGTGACGAAAGTGATGTATGAGCCTTGGCACATCAGGTATTTCGGCAGGCCCATGGCCGGTTATCTGGCGAAGAAACAGATTCCGTATGACGTGTTCGCATCACGTGTATTGACTTCCGGTGCCGTCTGGCTTGGAGACACCGAGGTGGACTTGGACACGATGTGGCTGACAGTTCTGGCAAAACCAAATGCTTCATTTTCTTCCGGGATGAATGGCCTGCAGCCTGAGATTTCCGAATTCATCCCTGGCAGACAGATATGGCTTATTCCAATGGGAAACCATGCCTATGAGGTACCGTCATTTTGACGAAGCCGTTGAAATTCTGATATGACAGGTTCTTTATGAAATTCCACCCTATTCCGAAGGGTGAAACCTTGGAAATCCGCGTACTGCAAGGAACTTGCCTGTCAAGTTGCACTATTGCCAAGGCTGTAGTACACGGTTTATAATGAGTTTGGACGTCAAAGGGCATTATGGCTCCATTGTGAGGCTTCTATGCGTGGATCGCGCAACAGCCTTTTTCTTTGCCCTATTCGCCTCAAACAGGTGGGTGCTTCCGTCGGATTTCCGGCAATATTGCAAAAGAGGTGATTTTTCAGGGAAAGAAGGTGATTTCCTATGATGGAGATCTTCAGGACATCGGATGCGGTGACTGAACTTGTTCGTGTCGACCAGATCGAACGCGGATGCTGGATAAACCTGATTGCGCCGACCCAGGAAGAATTGGATCGGATTACGCGCGAAATGCAGATTGAGCCGAATTTCCTCAGCGATCCGCTTGATGATGAAGAGAAGGCGCGTATTGACATGGAAGATGACCAGACGCTCATCATCGTGGATGTGCCATATGTGTATGAAGATGATAAAATCATCAAGTTCGAAACCATTCCGATGGGGCTGCTGCATGTTCGGGACGATTATATCATCACCATCTGCAGCAAGCCGGTTGCTGTTTTGGAACGGTTCCGCAACGGCCAGATAAAGGGTCTGTTCACATTCAAGAAAACCCGTTTCATTTTTCAGGTGCTGTATCATGTGGCTAAGGATTTTTTGAAATACCTCAAGCACATCGATAAAAAGACGGATGACATAGAGAATAAACTGCACAAATCGATGAAGAACAGGGAACTGTACCGATTGATGGAACTTGGCAAATCACTGGTCTACTTCACCACTTCGCTAAAATCCAACGAGGCGATGATGGAACGGGTTCTGCGCGGACGCATTGTGAAGATGTATGAAGAGGATCAGGAACTGCTGGAGGACGCCATCGTCGAAATCAAACAGGCCATTGAAATGGCGAACATCTATAGCAGCATTCTCAACGGCACGATGGATGCGTATGCCTCGATCATTTCAAACAACCTCAACGTGGTGATGAAGTTCCTGGCCTCTGTAACCATTGTGCTGTCCATTCCCACGGTCATATTCAGTTATTTCGGACAAAACGTCTTGTTTCCATACGGAAACAATCCATTCATGTGGGTCTACATTCTGATTGGTTCGGTAATCATTTGTACGGGAGCAGTTCTATTGTTGTACAGGAAGGATATGTTTTGAAGTATCAACGGCTGTGGGTAACCACGGCTGTTTTTCATTGTCGTCGCGAATGTGTGATTGGAATTTGGTATTGAATGAACATGCAGCAGGGTATATACGGAGTAGCACATATGTGGATTGTGAGGGCACGCTAAAGTGAAGAACTACTGTGTCGACAACGAAAATGATTCATTCGTCTACCGGATACCATACGGGAGTCTTGGGATCATCTCTCTGGCAGGCTCCACGGAAATGGGAAGCCTTGTGAATGACTGGATTGCAGGCTGGCGACAGGAAACCGTGAACCTATATCCGGACATCGGCCGCATGTCGCCGGATTACTTGCGTTCCTCATACCTGATTGAACATGAGGCCAACCGTTTCGCGACAGGTGAAGGCAAACTGGTGATCAATGAAACAGTTCGAAATCACGACATTTTCATTCTTGCCGATGTCGGCAATTATGACTGCACTGACACCATGTACGGCAAAGATCGCCCGATGAGGCCGGATGAACATTATTTGGACATCATCCGCACCATCGGCGCAATCAGCGGGAACGCCAAACGCATCTCCGTCATCATGCCACTCTTGTACGAGGGTCGCCAGCATAAACGGACTTCCCGCGAATCCCTGGACTGCGCCATCGCCTTGCAGGAACTTGTCCGGTTGGGCGTTTCGAACATCGTCACCTTCGACGCACACGATCCCCGTGTCTGCAACGCCATTCCTTTGGCTAGTTTTGAGAACCTCAGTCCTCATTACCAGGTGCTGAAGGCATTGTTCAAAAAAGAAAAGGACCTTGTCATGGACAAGGACCACATGCTTGTGGTAAGTCCGGATGAGGGAGGCCTCCAGCGCAACATCTACTATGCCACCATGCTGGGGCTTGATGTTTCCACATTCTACAAGCGCCGTGACTACACCCGCGTAGTCAACGGCAAAAATCCCATTGTCAGTCATGAATACCTTGGCGACAACCTTGACGGCAAGGATGTGCTTATTGCCGACGACCTCATCGCGTCGGGTGATTCCGTTCTTGATGTGGCCCGCGAATTGAAAAAACGCAATGTGAAGCGCATATTTGTAGTCGTCACGTTTGCTCAATTCACCCAGGGGCTTGACAGGTTTCATGAAGCATATGCGGAAGGCCTCTTGTCTCGCGTATATGCGACCAATCTGACATATCGCACACCGGAACTTCTTGCTTCTCCTTGGTTTGTTGATGTCAATATGTCAAAATTCATGGCCTACCTGATTGAGACACTGAATCACGACCAATCTTTGAGCCACCTGATAGATCCGTCGGACAAGATTCACAACCTGATAAAGAGGCAGACGCAGATTGTTAATCCGACGAGGTAGAGATATGGATGGATGTGGAAAAACTATTTCCTGGAACAGTGGATGGAAGTTTCTGCTGGAATCCGATGCCTCCCAGCGAATTGGAAAAGTGGGGGAGGATATGGGCTCGACTGACAACGGGCGCGCCTCTCAGCCGGTTTTCGACGAGGCAGGATGGCGTGAGGTGAATCTCCCGCACGACTGGAGCATTGAAGGTTCGTTTGATCCGTCGCTCACGAGTGCCACTGCATATCTTCCTGGAGGAATTGGCTGGTACCGGAAACATTTTACAGTTTCATCCAGTGACCTTGCTGAAGGAAAGCGTTTTCGAGTCAGGTTTGATGGCATATACAACAACAGCACTGTCTGGTGCAACGGGTCATTGCTTGGAAACCGACCTTACGGTTACAGTTCCTTTTCGTATGATATGACGGATTGCCTTTTGCCTGAAAAGGCTGATCAGGTGATTGCGGTGAGGGTGAACCATTCCGAGTTTTCCGAATCACGCTGGTACACGGGTTCCGGCATTTACAGGAATGTGTGGCTGACCGTTTCGAATGCCGTGCATGTGAAGGAAAACGGAGTTTTCATCCAGACTCCGCGCGTTACGGCTGCCGAGGCGGAAATACGTGTGGAAACAACTGTGCAAAACGAATCGACATCCGATGTACGTGGTTTATTGACCAGCATCGTACTG
>CAZFWQ010000141.1:0-9323 GCA_964522755.1 uncultured Oscillospiraceae bacterium
TGGCAGGATGGGGATGATGATGAAGAAATGCAGGCCCGGATGATATCCATGGACTATGCGGCCATGCGGCCCTATGTCTGTGGCGCCCTTGTGTGGTGTTATGCGGACCATGCCTGGCCGTTGCAGTGGCCCAGCCGGTCCCCGGTGTTTGACAGGGATATCAGCATGTTCGGCGTCGTGACGCGGGATCGCCGCAAACGGCGCGCCTTTGATGCGTACAAAAAGCTGATTGAAAATGAATGGAATTGAATCAGGAAGATGAAAGGACCTAACTCAGGAAGTTGATAGGAAACGGACTTGATAAGTTGATTGAAACTGAAGCGAGAAGGCCACATTGAAGTGGACTCTTATTTTCCGATTACCTCTCGCACGCGCTTGATGCGGGAAATCAAGCCGTCCGGCGGCACCTGATCGGCCACGCCCAACACGCAGCGGCCATCTTCGCGGAATTGCCGAACGGCTTGGCATAGGTGCGTTTCAAACTGATCTTCGGTGAAGCAAGGAGAAAAGATGACTCCGGGCATGCCCCCCCAGAGCACGATGCCTGAACCAGCCTCGCGACGCAGGTCTTCGAGTGGAATATCACCGGCCGGAGCCGGCGTGATGGCCTCGATGAAGTCGAAACCACATTCTCCAAGCAAGTCGAATGTGCCTCGCAGCGTCCCATCATTGTGGAGGCCTACTTTTTTACCCGCTTTATGCAGCGATTCTATGCGCTTTTGATAATATGGCATATTGTATTTCTTGAAAAAATGTCGACCCGTAATTTCAGCCGAAAGGTTTTCGGGCATTTCCACAATGCCGCATGGCGCGCTGCAAATGATGTCATAGATGGAGGTATCCGCTTCTTCCAGCGCCAGAAAGATGGCTTCCAGTTCTTCAGCATGGTCCATGTATATGTTCATTGTGGTGGTTACGCCCGCCCAGCGTGTCATCATCCGCTGTATTGGCGCACCGGCGATGGGTGCGAGACCGACGGCATAACCGTCGGGACCCCATTTTTCGTCGATGCGCTGATAAGCATCGTAAGCGGGCCATACCTTGCGATGCTCGGTGGCGTATAACATAACACGCAGGTCTTGAATCGTCTTCACATAATGCTCTACGATAGCCCATGTGAAAGCTTTTGACATGTACTGCCTTACTTCGCGCACGCTGCCGACTGGAGTATGAATGGTTCTGATGGACATGTCGGATGTTTCCTGCAGCGAATCGGTCACACCGCCAGTGTAGGCTTCCTCCCAAAGCATCGGGGCATAGAAGCAGATGCCTGCACCCATTTCCTGGTGAAAGCGCAAATATCCATCGTCACCACAGAAGCGATCATCCAGCGTTCCTTGCATTTCCATGCTCGAATAGAGGTATGTGAGGTCCGCATACCATGGAAGAGCATCGGCCGGTTTGCCCGAAAGCGTTGCGAGAAGCCGTTCGCGTTCGTTCATGAATTATCTCCTTGAAAACATCTTGTTTTGTAAAGTCCGGAATGAAGCCGTCAAGTGCACAATTCATGATGAATCATACTCGTCCAATGAAGTGAAACTATGCTCTGCAGCGGTTTACCGTATTATATCATAGACATGTTTTTTAATGCGGCAAGTTGTCCGGATGCGTTGTCCGGATGTCTATCCGGATACTGTCCACGTGCTATGCGGACGCTGTCCGCGCATGTTGTGATTGCTTGTCCGGATATGCTGTGAAATAAAGATGACACAGGCTGCACCTCGATTCAATGGAGGTGCAGCCTGCGTCACGAATCATGTTTGACCAGACAGGAGGCCACAGCAAGAACTTGAATTATCCGATATTGCTGACAATATATAAACACCTAACGATATATCATATCAATGACATCACCCGTTATCATGTCAATGACATCACCCGTTATCATGTCAATGACATCACCCGTTATCATACAATGCCATCACCCGATATCATCCGACTTCACCGATATCATCCTGCAAAGCGTCATAACCCTCTTCGCTCGTGCGTACCCTGACTACATTCTCGACATCATAGACGAAGATTTTGCCATCGCCGATATGACCCGTGTAGAGGACTTTTTTTGCGACATCGATGACAGTTCTGACAGGAATCTTCACGACCACGATTTCGACCTGCACCTTCGGCAGCAGGTTCATTTCCTTTTCAACGCCGCGGTAGTATTCTGTTTTCCCCTTCTGGATGCCGCAGCCCAGCACCTGCGTCACGGTCATCCCCGCGATGCCGATGGCGTTCATGGCTTCCTTCAAGACCTCGAACCGGCTTTGCTTGAAGATGATCACCACCTTGGAGATTTTCACGTCCGATATCGTGCTGGTCGCGGGAGAGGTAATCAACTCGACGGGAACTGCCCTGCTGACAGGTACCTTGGGCACAAGGACCGTGGCTGCGGCGGCTTTCCCGGATGCCACATAATTCTTGAAGCGGGCCAGCTGCTTTATCTCGGCATTGTCGGACGAATCAAAATCAAGGTCGGAACTGGTCAGCATGCTGTCAGGATAGGCGAGTACGCCCATCTCCGGAATGTCGAGGCCTTCAAGTTCGTCTTCCGGTGCGACACGCAGTCCCCAGACCTTGTCCAGAACCTTGAAGAACGCAAAGGACACGCCAAATCCCCAGACGAACAGGACGGCTACCGCAATCAGCTGTGCCGCAAATTGCGATGCGTCACCGTAGAACAGCCCTCTTACAGTGCCTGCAACGCCGTTCACGCCATCGCCATAGGATCCGTCCGCGAACAAGCCGACGGATATGACCCCCCAAATACCGTTGACGCCGTGAACGGAGATGGCGCCGACCGGGTCATCAAGCTTCATCTTGTTTTCCACGAATGAAACTGACAGGCAAACCAGGATGCCGGCGACAAAGCCGATGATCATCGCGGTGACTCCATTGACGAACGCACAAGGCGCCGTAATTGCGACAAGTCCCGCCAGGGCACCGTTCGCCGTCATCGACGGATCGGGTTTGCCATATTTTATCCACATGTAGAACATGGCGACCAGGCCGCCAATCGCGCCTGCGATCATCGTATTCGTGGCTACAATGGACAACCTGAAGTCGGACGAATTCAGGGTTGAACCTGCATTGAAGGCGAACCAGCAGAAGAAAAGAATGATGGTGCCGATGATGGCCATTGGGATATTGTGGCCCGGGAAGGCCCTCGCCGTGCCGTCTTTCTTGAATTTCCCAATTCGCGGGCCGAGTACAATGGCCCCCGCCAACGCAATCATGCCGCCCATGGTGTGGACTACGGCGGAACCGGCGAAATCGACGACGCCATGACCTATGCCGAAGTTTTTTCCAAGGGTTGACAACCAGCCGCCGCCCCATACCCAGTTGGCAAACAGCGGATATAGGAACATGGATATGAAAAAGGAAGTAATGACCATTGCCGAATACTTGACACGTTCCGCCATGGCCCCGGTCGGTATGGTCACGGTTGTATCCATGAAGACCATCTGGAAGAAGAACAGAGCATAGATGCCCGCATCATACGTTCCAACAAGGCCGAATCCCTTCATCCCCATGATTCCGCCCAGGCCCGGAATGGAAATCAAGGCATTCAACGCACCACCACCTGAACCTAATCCAGCAGCGCCTCCTGAACCACCCATCTGCAAGGCGAATCCGACTATGAAATAGCCGATGGCGCCTACAAGGAATACCATGAAGTTCATCGTGATGGTATGGGCCGCATTCTTTGCCCTGATAAAGCCCGTTTCCACCATGGCGAATCCACACTGGAAAAAGAATATCAGAAAGCCGCATATCATTATCCAGACATAGTTTGAACCAAACATCGCCTTGTTGGCGATTGCCGCGACGTCCCCCAGGGTTTCGGAACCGGATACTGCGACATAGGAGGCTCCGGTTGGGTCAGCAGCGGAGGAATCCCCCTTGAATATCATCGCGAGGACTAGGATTGCTATTGCGAGAAGACCGAATAGGGACATCAGGCTGATGAATTTCTTAGTCATCTTCATTGGGTCACACTCCTTCACTGGGATTTTCAAGGTTTTGGTTTGTTTCTGCCATGTATCTGAACTTTTTCACTTTTGAAATTGTTCCATGAAAATCCTGATGGGCTTTGATAGACTTCTGTCTTGAGTTTCCGTACCGAGAAAAAATATCTCGCGCCAAGGAAAAGGATGGCTGTGCCCCAGACAGCGCCATGGACTTGAAAATTCATGACAGGATAGGATATGCCGTTTACAATACTGTAAATACTCAGTGCTGCGCCCAGAAAAACGATCAGAAGCGCCGTGACGGATAGAACGGCAATTGGAACGACCTTCGATCTGTCTGCTATCGGCTCATGATTTTGCATTTTCATCATCTTGCCTCCTTTCATTTTTTGCATATGATAAGAGAGGTGCACATATCAAAACAATGTCAAGCACCTTTGCTTACAGACAACGCCCTATTCGAAATTGGAGTCCTTGTGGCAAGACCAGATGCCAGTTTTCAGCCTTATGAATTTGCTGGCGGGGAATACGTCTTTTTTTATTTCACGGGTTTCGTTCATCACGGCATTTCACGTTTTTCGCATATTGCCCTCCATACGCAAAAGGCGCATCCCCAAAGTATTCTGGAGAAGCGCCTTCGCTTTGCAGTCCGTTTATATGAAACTATTGTAACGCTAAAAATGCAAGTTGTCAAATGTATTCCTGCAAATTTATAAATTTTCTTGTCCTTATCATTGGGGGTAGTCTTCCGGTATCGAGATATGGCTGTACTATCAAAAGCATCGCATCTTGACAATGCGGGGTCGTATAATATACTGATTCCATGAAATCTCCAATCATCTCGACAAAACTATTCATGCCGTCCCTAAGGCCGGAAGCCATACGCCGGCCTCATCTGGTTGCGCGTCTTGACGAAGGGCGGCAACGGCAGGTGACCCTCATTTCCGCTCCGGCCGGTTTTGGCAAGACCACGCTTGTCAGTGAATGGATTGCCCATTGCGACATGCCTATCGCGTGGTTGTCTCTCGATTCGGAGGACAATGATCCCACGCGCTTCTTGACATACCTTGTTTCCTCCCTGAAGACGATTCCAATCAATATTGATGACGGTTTGTTAAGCATGCTTGACCCCCCTCAGCCGTCATCGAACCAGTACATGCTGACAGTCCTCCTGAATGAGATATCCTCTTTTCCAGACCACTTTTTCCTGGTCCTGGACGACTACCATGTCATCGACGCCAAGGCCGTCAATGACGCGCTTGCCTTTCTGCTTGAGCACCTGCCGCGGCAAATGCACCTGGTCATCGCCACCCGGGAGGATCAGCCGCGCCCTCTGGCTCGTCTCCGGGCCCGGGGCCAATTATCCGAACTGCGTGCTGCAGACCTGCGTTTTTCCTTCTCGGAGGCGGTTGACTTTTTGCGTCAGGTGATGGGTCTCCAATTGTCCGATAAGGACGTTTCCGATCTTGAGAACCGCACGGAGGGCTGGATTGCCGGACTGCAGCTTGCCGCCGTATCCATGCAGGGGCATAAGGATGTCGCTGGATTCATAAGGTCTTTCACCGGAAGCCATCATTTTATTCTTGACTATCTGATTGAGGAAGTCCTGCAGAGGCAGTCCGAGCAAGTGAAGTCTTTTCTGCTCCGCACATCGATCCTTGACCGCATGTGCGGTCCCCTTTGCGATGCGGTGCTGCATGATCCGTCGGGTTCCGGGCAGGATACCCTTGAATATCTGGAGCGTGCCAATCTTTTTATCGTACCGTTGGATACCGAGCGGCGATGGTTCAGATATCACCATCTTTTTGCAGAGTTGCTTCGTCAGCGTTTTGGTCAGGGCCCTCCAGCGGCAGGAGGAGAGAAGACCGCACAGTATCACATCCGCGCCAGTGAGTGGTTTGAAAAGAATGAACTCGTCGGTGAAGCAGTCAGTCATGCAGTCATCGCGAAAGATTTCGAAAGAGCGGCAGCCTTGATAGAGCTGGCGTGGGCGGATATGGACAAGGGCATGCAGTCTGCCGTATGGCTTGGCTGGGTCAAGTCGATACCGGAAGGGATCGTCAGATCAAGACCTGTGCTGAGTGTCGGATATGCTTGGGCTTTGCTTGATACCGGTAGATTTGAAGGCTGCGAGCAAAGGCTGCAGGACGCTGAAAAGGCTATGGACAGGCTGCGCGGCGAAGGATCGGGGAATGAAGAATCCAAATGCGGCATTGTTGTGTCCGACGAAGAACAGTTCCGGTTTTTGCCGGCGACAATCGAATCCGCACGTGCATATCATGCTTCGGCAATGGGAGACAAGAAAACTGCGATTGAGCATGCTCGGAAAGCGCTTGACCTCGTAGAGAAGGAAGACCACATCAGGCGAAGCATGTTGGAAACGTTATTGGGACTTGCATTATGGGCAAATGGAGAATTGGAAGCTGCTTATTCTGCCATCGTGGCAGGTGTTTCCGATGATTACATGGAGATCATGGTGGCCATCGTCCTGGCTGAGCTGAGGATTGAACAAGGGAGGCTCCGGCAAGCATGCCAGATCTATGAAAAATCACTTCAGGCTGCCGAGGCAGGGGAGGAGAATTTCAGTATTCCTTTGGCCAGCTTTTATTTGGGCCTTGGAAAGATAAAGTTTCTGAAAGGAGATCTGCGGGAAGCGGAAATGCTGCTTCAGCGAAGCCGCGAACAGGGAGATAGAGCCACCTTGTACAATTGGAGATATAACTGGCATCTTTTGCAGGCCGGCATAAAGGGAAGCCTGGGAAACTTCGATGAGGCGATGGATTCGCTTAATGAAGCGGAAAAATATTATATTAGAAGCCCCATACCTGACACGAAACCGCTCCATGCACTGAAGACCAGGATGATGATAAGGCAGGGAAAGAGAATCAACGCCACGGATTGGATGAAGGAACATGGGCTGAAAATGGAAGACGGGCTAGAATATATCAGGGAGTTTGAGCATGTCACTTTGGCAAGGGTGTTTATTTCCGAGTATGGGCATTCGAAGAAAGACGAATTATTATTTGAGGCCGGACAACTGACTGAACGATTGCTGCTGGAAGCGCAGATAGGCAATAGACCAGGAAGCGTAATTGAAATACGTCTTTTGCAGGCAATGGTACATAAGGCAAAGGATGAAATGGAATTGGCTGAAAAATGCCTGGAGGAAGCCCTGATTCTTGCTGAACCGGAGGGATATGTTCAGATTTTTGCCGACGAAGGGCTGCAAATGCGTCAATTATTGACCGCATCGGTAATAAATGAAATCATGCCCGGCGATATGTCTAAAGTGCATTCGGCAATGGAAGGGAAGAGGGGCGTGATTGAAGCAGGGGGGGCACTTTCCACACCTGCTGTGGATTTGATGGAACCATTGAGTGAACGCGAATTTGAAATACTGCAGCTGATTGCGAAAGGACTCACGAATCATGAGATTTGTGAAAGATTGTTTTTGGCATTGAGCACAGTGAAAGGATATAATCAGAACCTGTATGGAAAACTCCAGGTAAAAAGCCGCACGGAAGCCATTGCGCGGGCCCGTGAGTGGAAATTAATATAGGGGATATCCTGATATTGGTAAACATGATATAAGGAATACCTTGATATCGGTCAACATGATATGAGGAATATCCTGATATTGATTAAAATCCCATGATGAATATTTGAATATATCAAAACAATAGTACCTTCGATAGTACTTTAGTATCTATTGGACAGTACTTTTTTTTTGATATATTTCTGGTAGACCAAAGCATTTGGTATCAGTCATGCCCATTGAAAACATGGTGAACGGTGAAAAGGGGGAAGGAATATGACTTCCATCATGCAAAGAACAACACTGAAGGAGGGAAACACGATGATTCCAAACAAAAAGACGGCAAGGCTGGCAGGCTTCCTATGGCTTTTGATGTTCATTTTCGGGCCTGCCGCTCAGATTATCCGGGACAGATTGTTCATATCCGGTGACGCGGCTGCAACAGCCGGCAATATCATGGCAAATGAATTTCTGTTTCGCTTGGGGTTCGCAAGCGATCTGATGATGATGATTATTTACGTATTGCTGCCTCTGGTCCTATACAAGCTTCTTTGCGTGGTCAATAAGAATCTGGCCGTCATCATGGTGATATTTGTGATACTGGGCACCTCCATCAACATGATAAACCTGCTGAATGAATTTGCATCCCTGCAGCTGCTGAGCGGGGCAAAATACCTTGGCGTCCTTGAAACGGCCCAACTTCAGGCACAGTCGATGCTTTCATATGATTTATACCTGCATGGCTATGAAATCGCCAATGTTTTCTTCGGCCTTTGGCTTGTGCCCTTGGGACTTCTGGTTTGCAAGTCGGGCTACATTCCAAGGGTCCTCGGCATTTTGCTGATTGTCGGCGGTTGCGGGCTGTTCATCAATGTGTTCATTCATTTCCTGTTCCCGGGATATGGAATTGTGTCCACAATTCTTCTCGTACCGCAGACTTTGGCAGAATTTTTATTTCTGGGATGGTTGTTGATCAGAGGCATCAATGAATCAAAAGCAAAGGCTTTGAATCTGTCGGATTTGAAGGAAGTCGTATCGGTAAGTTGAGCAAAGGCTTTGAATCTGTCGGAATTGAAGGAAGTCGTATCGGTAAGTTGATCATGCAATCAATTGCAAAAGAGCGGATATAATAACAAAACAAACAAAAAACCAATGGAGGTGGAAACAATGCAGGAGGGAAATACATATCCGGGTGTCGTACCAGTAAAGTGCCTTGTCATCGTCTTTTCGTATCACCACAAAAATACGGAGAAAATTGCAAATGAGTTTTCAGAAGTACTTCATGCACAAGTAAAGTCTCCGGATCAAGTGATTCCCGAGGAACTTCAGGAGTATGATCTTATCGGTTTTGGAGCGGGCATTGATAGCGGAAGGCATTACAAACCGCTGCTTGACCTTGCCGACAGGCTTCCGGCTGTTGATGGGAAGGCAGGCTTCATTTTCTCCACAAGTGCCATGCAGGGAGAGACGAAGGTTAAAAGTGACCACTCGCTGCTCAGGCGGAAACTGGAGTCGAAGGGCTACGGAATAGTGGGCGAGTTCAGCTGCAAAGGCTTCAACACAAACAGTTTCCTCAAGTATTTCGGAGGAATGAACAAGGACAGGCCGAATCGCGAGGACCTGATGAATGCAAGGGCATTTGCTCAAACCCTTGCAAAACAGTTCGACTGAATTTGCCGGACAGGCTGTGCAATTTTTCCATACAGGAATGATGGCGTCTTCCATGAAGGGCATGAATGATGAGTGCGGGAAAAAAGAATAACCAATATCGCAGTCCCCATCCACATGGTCGCGTATCAACTCGTATCATTTTGCTTTGG
>CAZFWQ010000142.1:0-9296 GCA_964522755.1 uncultured Oscillospiraceae bacterium
GACGAACTCCTGAATGACCAGCACGACACGTTCGATGCCCGCATCGATCCGAAGGCGGATTGGGCTGTGCACCATCTTGATCGTTTCCCGGTCGAGATCAACCGGGCTCCCTACGAAATGCTCCTGCGCGTTCCCGGCATCGGCGTTCAATGCGCCAGGCGCCTGGTGGCCGCAAGGCGTTTCGGCCCGCTGACTTTTTCGGATGTTGGCCGGATGCGCGTCGTGATGAAGCGCGCCAGGCATTTCATCACGTGCGGCGGGAAATTCGAGGGGGTAAAAGGGTATGGAACCGAATCCCTCACGCGCCTTCTGGCAGAACCGGGAAAATTCCCGGATCGGCGCTTTGAGCAGATGAGCCTGTTCGGAGACGGGTTCGGCAGCGGAAGGTCAAGGGTGGAGGGAACAGGGCTCATGGAAAGGCTGCCGGGTGGAATGCCAGGTGGAATGCCAGGTGGAATGCAGGGAGAAATGCCGGGCGCAAAGGCCGGTGGAATATCCGGTGGAAGGGTCGGCGGGCTGATTGGCGTCTTGCCCGATGTGCTTGACGGCGAATGGCCAATCCTGCCGGCATCCTCGTTCGCCAAGGGTCCGCGTCATCTGCCGGACATGACTGATTTGCCGCATGATATTGTTCCTTTCTTCCCGGAACCGCTTCCTCTGCTGACATCAGGAGGCGCAAGGCGATGACATACAGGTGTGAAAACTCCTTTGAAGGCATTCTCACAGCCGTCTTCGAGGCATTCCGCCTGCACGAGGACCCTGAAATCCGCGTATCGGGCGTCATGCGGCAATTGTCGATGGATGGCGCGGAACGCATCATCCAGACCGATCCGGTGAAGGCGGGACGCGTCTACCGGGGAATCGAACGCAAGATTTCTCCGGACGCGCTTCAGCAGATGTATGCAGCCTGGCTCGGAGAGGCCCCGGACGTACCAGGCCTCATCCTTCACGCAGTGCGCGCCGGTCTGCGCGATGGAGCCCGTGTCATGGAACAGCTTCAGGATCCTGAATTGTTCCGCCTCCACGACCGGTATCGGCACGTCATGAAGGAAGTCCACTTTTTCCTGGGCGCCCTGCGCTTTGTATGCACGAAATCCGGCCTGTATCACGCCGGATACGAACCGGACGGCAACATCACCGGGCTCGTGGCCCCTCATTTTGCCGAAAGGCTTTCCGACCAGCCTTTCCTGATCCATGACATAAAACGGAATCTGTGCGCAGTGTATGACGGGAATGAAATCATCCTGGCCGAAACGCCTCCCGGGCTGGAAAAAGGCGCCATTGATGCGGAGGACGACTATGAGCGGCTATGGCAGCGATATTTCAGTGCGATCGCCATCGAATCCCGATTCAATCCGAAACTTCAGCGCGGGTTTCTCCCGAAACGGTACTGGAAGCACCTGCCCGAAATGCAGGGACGGCCCTGATGCCCGGTATTTTATTCCAGTTGTGCACTTTCAAAACAGTTCGTGATATAATGTGTTCAGGAAGTGATTCCTGGGGTGTGCGACAATCCTATGATTTTGAACCTGACATTTTTGACACGGGAGTCCGGATGTTCGACCGGCTAAGGCAGGCCGCAAGACAATTCCGTCACCAGTCGCAAGACGGGTGCAACGGCGGCGGAAACCTGAAACGCAAGACAGGGCACCCACCTGGTTTAGGCCAGGTGTCAGAATATAGGGACGGCACTCTGGGATCACCTTTTTTTATCTTTTTCAGCAGGCGGTTCACTGCCTTTCTTTATCATGTTGCCAGCCGCCAATTGTTCTGATAATACATCAGGTCAGGTAGTCGGTTCTTTCAGTTTTTCTGAATTCAATCTGTCCGCACCGCGAGGTTCGGAAACAAGTGCATATCAATTAGAACAACGGGTTTCCTGAATGAATCACGAATGCATTGCGCATAGGCCGAATGCAGATTGGGGTGTTGGAAGTGACCGATCGGATCCTGACGGAAATCCTTGAAACAGAGGCGGAGGCTGCGGAAATCGAGCGCAGGGCATGGCAGGAGGCAAAAGACCGGGTGCAGGGGGCGAAGCTTCATGCTCGTCAACTGATTGAAAAGGGCGTGGCGGAAGATGAAAGGCTTTATTCGGAAGCTGTCTCCGCAATGGAGGCGGCAGGTGAATCCATGCTTGCAAAACGGCTCGAAGAGTCCGCCGCTGCTGTCGGAGCCATGCGAAAGAAGGCTCAGGAACTGTTTTTCAAAGCCGTCTCGCTGATTGTGGAAGAAGTTTAAGGTGAATATGGCCATCGTTGAAATGTGCCGCATCCGCCTGTATGGCATGGAGTCCGAGCGGGAGGAACTGCTGTCGGATCTGATGCGGTTCGGTGCGATACAGCTTCAGGAGCTGGATCCCGAAGAATATGGAAGCGCGGGACCCGATTCGGAAACGCCCGCTTGCCTGCCAGGGTCTTCCCTGAAGCATCGGACTGATCAAAAGGGCATCACGGAAATTGAAGTACAACTGGCCCTGGCCGCAGGTGCGCTTGAAGTCCTGTCGCGGCATGCTCCCGAAAAGAAACCGCTCTTCTCCGTCCGCCGCAGAATCGGCGCCCAGCACCTGAATGAGGTGGCGGCCGGCCGTGCGGCCATATTGGCAGAGGCCGGGAACATTCGGCGGCTGGAAACGGAACTAGACGCGCTGAAGGCGGAAGAGGGCCGGATTCGCGGCAGGATTGACTTTCTTTCACCCTGGTCGGGCATCGGGACTGATCTGTCCGCGGACGGGACAAGGCTCGCGGTGATGCAGGCCGGCACGCTGCCTGCGCTGCTGCCGCTTGACGGGATATCGGAGACCCTTGCCGCCGCCGCCCCGGCTTCCATTGTCATGCGGCATGCGGTGAACAAGGATGTCCAGTTCTGCGTGGCCCTCTGGCATCGCGACGAGGATGCCGCAGTTCAGGGAGTTCTGAAGGAAGCCGGCTGGAACAGGCTGAGTTTCAGGGACGTTCCCGGAAAGCCGGAAGCCGTCTTGGCTTCTCTCAAGGAACGTCTGAACGGGATATCGACGGAAAAGGGATTATTGGCGGAAGCCGTCCGCGGCAAATCCCCATCTCGCAGGAGCATTGAAGATCTGCATGATGCCCTGCTCATGGAGCGAGACCGGCTGAATGCGTCCGGCAGCCTCATGGCCACCGGCAAGGCATACCTGCTGCGCGGGTGGGTCCCGGGCGACATGTATGATGAACTGGAAAACCGCCTGACGAGGAATCACATCTGCCATATCGAGCGGGATGCGGCGGGCAATGAAGACGATATCCCGGTGCTGGTGCGCAACAACGGGCTTATCGAAGCCATCCGGCCCGTCATGGACATGTACGGGACGCCTTCCGCCAGGGAGATTGACCCGAATTTTCTAACACTGCCGTTTTTCGCGATATTCTTCGGACTTATCATGAGTGACGCTGCTTATGGACTGATATTGACAGGAGCGTCTGCATTTGCCCTGTGGCGGTTCAAAATGGAGGAACCGGTGCGGCGGTTTGCGAAACTGGTTCTTTTTTGCGGAATGACGACCATCTTCTGGGGAACGATGTTCGGCGGGTTCCTCGGAATCCCCGCATTCGCCGACCATGCGCTGTGGTTCAACCCTTCAGGTGAGGGCGGAACGGAAAGGCTCATGGTCTGGTGCCTGCTGTTCGGCGTCATCCACCTGTTCACCGGCATGGGCCTGAAGGCCGCCAACCTCGTCCGCCGTCGCCAGTATCTTGATGCGCTGTGCGATGTCGGGTTCCCTTATGTCATGTTCATCGGTTTCGGCATGACTGTCCTGCCTAATGTTCCCGGACTGGACCCTGTCCTGACTCTCCCGATTTCTTCCGTCGGGCTTTATGTCCTGATTGTCGGAATCACGCTGGTTGTCGCCACGGCCGGACGCAAAAGCAAAAGCATCGCCGGAAAACTGCTTGGCGGTTTGCCGAGATTGTACGACATCATCGGATTCCTCGGCGATGTGCTGTCCTACATGAGGCTGCTGGCCCTGAGCCTCGCAGGCGGAATCCTGGGGGGGCTGATCACGGGCATGGCAACCGGGTTCGGAAGTCTTGCGGCAAGGCTTGTCGGGGGAACGGTCCTGCTGCTCCTCGGACATGGCATCAACTTCGCCATGAGCCTGCTGGGCGCATTCGTCCACTCCTGCCGGCTTCAGTACCTTGAATTCTTCTCCAAGTTCCTCGAGGGCGGCGGGAAACCGTTTCGTCCTTTCGGGCCGGTCACACGGTATATTGTCTTGAAACAGGAGGATGAACCATCATGATGCAGAACCAAGTGAATGTCCTTTTCCTGTCGCCACTCGCCTATGCGCTGCTCGGCGCGGCCATCGCCTTCTTCGTCGCGGCCCTCGGTTCCTCCAAGGGAGTCGGCATCGCCGGCCAGGCGGCGGCAGGCGTCGTCGCGGAAGATCCCGGAAAGTTCACCATGACCATGATCCTGCAGGCGCTCCCCAGCACGCAGTCCATCTACGGACTTGTCATCACCATCCTCATCCTCGGAAAGATTACGCCGGAACTGACCATCGAACAGGGCACCGCCTTGTTCATGGTCGGCTTGCCCGTGGGCTTTGTCGGTTATCTGTCGGGCGTATACCAGGGCAAGGTGGCGGCGGCCGGCATCAACCTCATCGCGAAGCGTCCGGAAGAATTCGGCAAAGCCATGATTTATGCAATCAATGTGGAACTGTTTGCCATATTCAGTTTTGCCACCTCCATATTCATGCTCGGGAAAATCTGAGCGGCAGGGGAGACATGCATGACGGGAACGGAACGCATCAGGGAAAAAATTCTGCGGGATGCGGCGGCTGCCGCAGAATCCGCATTGGAAGAAGGCCGGAGGGAAGCGGGCGCCATAACCGCCGCGGCGGCGGATCAGCGCCGCATGGCCGAAGAGGAGACCACCCGGCGCATTGACGCGGCGTTCATTGCCCAGGGGCAGCGGAATGCGGCGACCCTTCAGTTGGAAATGCGCAAGCAGGCGCTTGCAGTCCGGAGGCAGATGGTTGACGACGCTTTCAGTGAGGCGGCAAAGGCTGTTGCCGATTTGCCCGACGGCACATACCGGGCACTGGTGGCCTCCATGATTCTGGAAAACGAATGGCAGGGAGACGCAGAGCTTGTTGTTTCCGGATTGGACAGGGAACGGCTTGGAAGCGGATTCCCGCAAGAAATCGAAATGCGGCGGAATGACAAGGGCTGCTCAGGCGCAATCCGGTATTCGGCGGACGATTTGCCCGTCCGCGGCGGGTTCGTGGTGCGCACAGGCGAAATGGAAATCAACGGCACGCTCGAAGTGGTGCTGGCCGGGATTCGGCCGAAGCTGGAGCGACGCGTGGCGGAAGTCCTCTTCGGAGAGTTCCGCTGACGCCATCGGAACAAGGCGGAAGGATGCGTGAGATGACGAGGACCAGGGATGAGGATTATGCGTATGCCACGGCGCGCGTGCGGGCCGTGGAGGTCCATCTGCTCGATGAAGCCCGTCTTGAGCGGATTTTGGATGCCCCTTCCATCGCAGACTGCATGAAACTGCTTGCGGAGGCGCGTTACGGTGAAGGGGTCACGGGACGGGAGCAGGGATGGGAAGCGCTTCTCGATGGAGAACTGGCACGCTGCTATTCTTTTCTTGCGCATCTGATGCCGGATCCCGATACACTGGACGTCTTTCGCCTCCGGGAAGATTATCTGCTTCTGAAGCGAATGCTCAAAGCCTTGTACCAGGGACAGGATGCCGCCGGGGTCGCAGGAACGCCGGGCACGGTTCCAGCTTCGCTGCTGGCAAGGGCCGTGATTGACAACAAGCCTGGAATCCTGCCGGAGACAATGGGAAAAGCGTTGGCGGAGGCCATGGCTGAATTCGGAAAACGAGCGGATCCCCGTGATATCGACCTGGTTCTTGACAGGGCCGCATACCGTCACATGAAGGAAACAGCAGCCGGCATCGGCCATCCGTTCCTTTCGGAAATGGTGGCGCTGATGACGGACATGGCAAATATCCGCATCTTCATCCGAGGCCGCCTGACAGGTGAAAAGCGGGAGTTTTTCATGCGTGCCGTGCTTGAAGGCGGCCTGGTCGACGCAGCCAGGTTCCGGGATTCGTCCGAAAAGCCGATCGAGGCTTTTCTTTCAACCATCCGCCATACCTGGTTCGGCGAAGCGGCGATGGCAGGCATGGAGGGATACAGGTCCGGCCGCGGCATCACGTGGCTTGAGAAGCAGCTGGACGACAGGTTCATGGCCTTCGCGCGGCGCGCCAGGTATTCGGCCATGGGTCTGGGAGCCATGGTCGGCCATCTTGTCGCGAGAGAGACGGAAATACGCAATGTGCGCATCATCCTCACGGGAAAGACAAACAGGCTTTCGCGCGAGGATATTCGTGAAAGGCTGAGGGTTGGCTATGCATAAGGTTGGCGTCATTGGAGACAAAGACAGTGTGCTCGGTTTCAGGGCACTCGGATTCGATGTGTTTCCCGTGGAAGGCGCGGAAGAGGCGGAAACGCTCCTGCATCGCCTTGCGCAGGGAGATTACGCCGTCCTGTTTGTCACTGAACAGGTTGCCGCCGGAATCACCCCAGCCATCGCGCGATACAGGAAAGAACGCTTTCCGGCCATCATCCCGATTCCAGGGGTCCTCGGGAATCTCGGCATCGGGATGGGCGGGGTGAGGCAGTGCGTGGAAAAGGCCGTCGGAGCGGATATCCTGTTCAGGGACTGACCCGGCGTGATATCCGGATGTGACTGGTACGGGAAACCATCACGGTTGAGCTGGGCGTGATATGAAACGGAATCCGGTGAATCCGAACGGAGAACCGGGCCGGTAATGAGCAAGGAGGGGTTTTCTTGAGCCAGGGAAGGATTATCAAGGTTTCAGGGCCGCTTGTCGTGGCCGAGGGTATGCGGGATGCCAACATGTATGACGTGGTCCGCGTCAGCGACATGAACCTGGTCGGGGAGATTCTCGAGATTCGGGGAGACAGGGCGTCCATCCAGGTTTATGAGGAAACGTCGGGACTGGGTCCCGGAGAGCCCGTCATATCGACGGGCGCGCCACTCAGCGTCGAACTCGGCCCCGGACTCATCGAGAATATCTTCGACGGCATCCAGCGCCCGCTTGAAGCCATGCGCCGGCAGATTGGAGACCGGATTACCCGCGGCATTCAAATCCCTTCCCTCGACAGGACACGCAAATGGCCGTTCGTCCCGGTCTGCAAGGAGGGAACCATGGTCCGGGCCGGCGATATCATGGGCACCGTGCAGGAAAACATGGTTTTTTCCCATCGCATCATGGTGCCGTTCGGCGTGGAGGGTGAAATCATCCGGGTGATGGAAGGCGATTTCACCATCGGGGAAACGGTCGCCGTCGTGAAATCAAAAGACGGAAGCATGCGTGATCTGACCATGATGCAGAAGTGGCCTGTCCGGAAGGAGCGCCCGTATGCATTGAAACTGCCGCCCGATGAACCGCTTATGACCGGCCAGCGGGTCATCGACACCCTTTTCCCGATTGCGAACGGCGGCGTCGCCGTCGTCCCCGGACCGTTCGGATCAGGCAAGACCGTTGTGCAGCATCAGTTGGCGAAGTGGGCTTCGGCGGACCTCATCGTATATATCGGGTGCGGGGAACGCGGAAACGAAATGACCGACGTGCTGCTTGAATTCCCGGAACTGAAGGATCCCCGCACCGGAGAGTCGCTGATGAAGCGCACCGTGCTCATCGCAAATACTTCCGACATGCCGGTCGCGGCACGGGAAGCATCCATATACACGGGCATCACGATAGCGGAGTATTTCAGGGACCAGGGCTACAGTGTCGCGCTGATGGCCGATTCCACATCGCGCTGGGCGGAAGCGCTGCGTGAAATGTCGGGCCGGCTGGAGGAAATGCCCGGTGAAGAAGGGTATCCGGCCTATCTGTCTTCCAGGCTTGCCCAGTTTTACGAACGGGCCGGCAAAGTGAAGGTGCTCGGAACGGAAGGGCGCATCGGCACGCTCAGTGCCATCGGCGCTGTTTCACCGCCCGGCGGCGATCTGTCGGAACCGGTCACCCAGGCAACGCTGCGCATTGTGAAGGTATTCTGGGGCCTGGACTACAATTTATCCTATCGACGCCATTTTCCGGCAATCAACTGGCTCATCAGCTACTCTCTCTATTCGGACCGCCTGGAAGGCTGGTATTCCAGGAACATTTCCCGTGACTGGGTGCGCAATCGCGATGAAACGATGCGCATCCTCCAGGAGGAGGCGGAACTTGACGAGATTGTCCGCCTGGTGGGCGTGGATGCGCTCTCGCCGACCGACCGCGTCACCCTGGAGGCCGCCCGGTCCATACGTGAAGACTTTTTGCAGCAGGATGCCTATCACGAGGTGGATACGTATACGAGTTTCCATAAAATGGGCCGCTTGTTGAAGCTGATCCTCATGTTCCACGCACTTGGACGGGCAGCCGCCGAAGCGGGTGCGGACATCAGAAGACTCTTTGCCCTTCCGGTCCGTGTCCGGATCGGCCGTGCGAAGTATGTCCCGGAATTCGACGCGGACGCGGAATATGATGCCGTCGAACAGGAACTGGCGGAACAGATCGCCGCGCTTGCCGTGAAGGAGGGTGTGTAAATGCTGAAGGAATACAAATCGATCGCAGAGGTGGCCGGGCCGCTGATGCTGGTTCGCGGTGTCGAAGGGGTCACATACAGCGAGATCGGCGAAATCACCCTGGGAAACGGCGAAATCCGCCGCTGCAAGGTGCTTGAGATCAATGGAAGCAATGCCCTCGTCCAACTTTTCGAGAATGCGGTCGGCATCAACCTTTCCGACAGCAAGATCCGGTTTCTCGGACGCGGTCTCGAACTGCCGGTATCGATGGATTTGCTCGGGCGGGTTTTCGACGGGCTGGGAAAGCCCATGGACGGTGGTCCGGAAATCATGCCGGAGCGGCGCATCGACATCAACGGCGTACCCATGAACCCGTCCGCGCGCAATTATCCGGATGAATTCATCCAAACAGGCATCTCGGCGATCGATGGCCTGAACACGCTTGTCCGCGGACAGAAGCTGCCGATTTTTTCAGCTTCCGGACTGCCGCACGCCCAGTTGGCCGCGCAGATTGCCCGCCAGGCGAAGGTTCGGGGAACGGATCAAAAGTTCGCCGTCGTTTTCGCCGCAGTCGGCATCACGTTCGAGGAGGCGGATTTCTTCATTTCAGACTTCAAGCGCACGGGTGCCATCGACCGGACCGTACTGTTCATGAACCTTGCGAACGACCCGGCCGTCGAGCAACAGCAATGGCGCAAAACAGCCGATGTGCTC
>CAZFWQ010000143.1:0-1654 GCA_964522755.1 uncultured Oscillospiraceae bacterium
TAAAGAAGATCTGAAACCGCTCTTGCCTGAAGCGGCTCTGGCCTGAAACGGCACTGTTCTGTAGCTGCTTCACTCCGAATCTGTTCTCCACGGGTGTTGTGGGGTGATTTTCTCAAAGGCCGCGGTGATCGCCGGACATACCCCCTTTCCATTCCTTCCGTTTTCATGTACTCTGTATCTTGATGACAAGAAGAAAGGGACGGCAGCACATGTCCCGCAACCCCCGGCGGAACGCCCGGTGTGCGGGTCGGGACGTTTACAGGATGCTGCCGCGAGAGGCAATGATGAAATTCGACGAACTGAACCTGATACCACCCATCCTGCAGGCCCTGGCTGCCGAAGGATATGAAGTGCCCACCCCCATACAGGAACAGGCCATACCGGTCCTTCTCAAGGGCCGCGACCTGCTGGGCTGCGCCCAGACGGGCACCGGCAAGACCGCGGCCTTCGCCCTTCCCATCCTCCAGCTGATATATCAGGAAAAGCAGCAGGAGAAGGCGAGGGCGGCCTCCGGCACCAATGAAACCGAATCGGCATACGGTCCCGCCGGGCAGGAACAAGCCGCCACAAGCCTGGCGGAGCAGGTTCCCCAAACAGCCCAGAGGGAACCCGAAGGACACGGACCCGATAGAGACCACCGTCATCGCCGCAAGAAGCCAGGCGCGCCGCAAAGCTTTTCCTCAGGAAAACCGGTAGCCCCCATCCGCGCGCTGATCCTGACGCCGACGCGCGAACTGGCGCTGCAGATAGAAGAAAGCTTCCTGGCATACGGCAGATTCCTGGATCTGGCCATAGCCGTTGTCTTTGGCGGCGTTTCCCAGGCCAACCAGACGGCCGCCCTGAAAAAAGGAGTGGACATCCTGGTGGCAACGCCGGGTCGTTTGCTGGACCTTGTCGGACAGCGATACATCAACCTCCACCATATCCGGATCCTCGTCCTCGACGAGGCGGACCGCATGCTGGACATGGGTTTCGCACCCGATGTGAAGCGCATCATCGGCCTGATGCCCAAAGTGCGCCAGACCATGCTTTTCTCGGCCACCATGCCCCATGAAATCCTGCACCTGGTCGATACCGTGCTTGAAGATCCCGAAGAGGTTTCCGTCACGCCGGTCGCCTCCACGGTCGACGCGATTGACCAGTATGTGTTCCACCTTTCCCGCATCAACAAACGGCATCTGCTTGTCTGGCTCCTGAAAAACCCGGAGCTGAAGTCCGTGCTTGTCTTTTGCCGTACCAAGCACGGCGCCGAACGGATCTACCGCGAACTGGACAGCGAGCACGTGAACGTGGAAGCCATCCATGGCGACAAACCGCAGGTGGCGCGGCAAATCGCACTGAACAATTTCAAGACGAGAAAAGCCCGCGTCCTGGTCGCCACGGACATTGCCGCGCGCGGCATCGATGTGGATGATATCTCCCATGTCATCAACTATGACATGCCGGATGTTCCCGAATCCTACGTGCACAGAATCGGCCGGACGGGCCGGGCCGGGGCGACGGGCATAGCCTTCTCGTTCTGCGATGAAGAGGAGAAGCTGAATCTGAGGGCCATCATCCGGCTCACGAAAAGCGAAATCAAACCTGTGTACGACCATCCTTTCAATACGGAAACCGAAATGGAGAAGCCTGCGGAGGATGTGAAGAAGATTCC
>CAZFWQ010000143.1:1754-9230 GCA_964522755.1 uncultured Oscillospiraceae bacterium
CTTTCAATACGGAAACCGAAATGGAGAAGCCTGCGGAGGATGTGAAGAAGATTCCATTCGCAGGAGCAAAGCGCAAGCGAGGGCACCGTGGCGGCCGGTCATTCGGCTGAAGGAGTGCCCATGCACGAAGGAAAGGATCCGGTTCCGAAATGGCTGACAAACCGAAAATGAATGACGTGCTGAAATACGTATTGATTGCGGCAGCCCTGGATTTGGCGACTTTCGGCTGCTTTGCCGCTTTTTATGCCACCCCTTCTGGAAACGGGATCTGGCTGGTAGCCGGACTCGTCTTTGCTTTTTCATCATTTCCGTTTTATGTAAGGGTGGCAAAGGCGAAACGCGCATCAAAAGGCAGATAAGCAAAAAAGACATCAGCACGTAGTTCAACCAGCCGCCCGCACTTTTGCTCCAATCGCGAGCAGGTTGTCCTTTCCCATTCCTGCGACGGACGGCTGCCTGTCGTACATATAGCAAAATCGGAGGAAATCGTTTCTTTCCTCCGGATTCATCATGATGCGCCGAAGCACGCCATGAGGGATGGAACGTGAAAAAGCCCCCGGTCCGGCAAGCCTTATGTTCTCCAGTCCGCAGCGGACCAAAATGCCACGCAGCTCTTCCGGCATGAAGAGATAGGTAACCGGCCATGGTGTTTCCCCTTGTTCAAACTTTTTCCGAATGCCATCACCCTCCTCGAAAAGGCCTGATTCCCACGCCCGCCTGACAGAGGGCATGTCAATGCGGAAATGTTCCAATGCGGATTCCTCGTTCGAGGCATACCATCGAACTAGTGCCTCTTCTGAGGAAGGGTCCAGGATATACTGGCTCTTTTGGATGGGATTCAGCAAATAGGGCAAGCTTCCCAAACGACTCGACACACTCACCAGGAGTTTTTTCCGGGTGATGCGGACAAGCCCGGCCAATGCGGACTCTTGTCTGGGCCATGCATAGGAGACCGGCGCATCAAAGGAAATCACCATATCGAAAGAATTATCCCCGTATCCGGACAAATCACCCAGACGTCCCTGCACAAAGTGCATATTGTCCGACGCGCCTTCACGGCCTGCATATGCCCTCGCAGTTTCCAGCATGGAGGCGGAGATGTCGAAATGAGTCACCTGCTTGCCCAGCTTTGCGAGCATGACCGAGAACCGACCGGAACCGGCACCTGCATCAAAAACAGTCTCAACATCTTCCAGTTCGTCAAGGACAGCTCGTTCCAGATGGTCCTTCTGGATGATGTCATCCATGAAGTACTGTTCCCTCACCGCTTCTTCCGCCCCTTTTTGCGGCAGGTTCCAAAACCTGCACGCCACTTCCTCATAATCAAACATGCCGTATACTCCCTTCCGGTTAAGATCATTTTCATTGTAGCATTTCCCCAATCGAAGGACCCGTCTTGTACAGATATTGGCAAGAGGGTGTTCCGGATATTCCCTGCACCCCGCTGATCCGACGGTGTTTCCAGTTTGCCGAAAAAATCTGGTGTATGAAAAAAGGTTTGGTGCGTGAAGAAAATGTATGATTCCGACGCGGTTTTGTATAGAATGGATATGGATCCCTGTCATTCGCTTGACTTTGAATAAGGATCCCAGTCGCGCATGCATGCAATTGAAGGAGGACCATCATGAAAACGAGCATACTGGGCCGCACGGGAATGAAAACAGGCATCATCGGGCTTGGTTTGGAACATCTTGAGAATGCCACCTATGAGGAAATCGCCCTTGTAGTGGAAGAAGCGGTTGCCGCCGGCGCCATCTACATGGATCTCTTCATGCCCTCGCCGAATGTCAGGGATTACATCGGGAAGCTGATGAGGGGACGCAGGGACCTTTTTCAGATTCAAGGCCACATCGGCGCCTGCCTGAAGGACGGCCAATATTTTCGCACGAGGGATCCCGCCATCGCCGAACTTCACGCCGAAGACCTTCTCACCCGGCTAGAGACAGATTATCTGGATACGCTCATGGTTCATTTCGTGGATGAACCGGACGAATGGGCGGAAGTCTCCGCTCCCGGAGGCCTTCTCGATGTCGCACACCGCTGGAAAAAAGAAGGGAAGGCGCGGGCCGTAGGGATGAGCAGTCACAAGGTGGCCGCTTCACTCGCCGCCGTGGAAAGCGGATTGGTGGATATCCTGATGTTCCCCGTAAATCCTGCTTTCGACATGCTGCCTGGCGAAACAAAGCTGGAAGCCCTCTGGGAACAGGACCCATATACCGGAATCAAGGAGGCAGGAAACCAGCCGGTCTACTCGCGCCGCGACCTCTATCTGGCCTGCGAGCGCCATGGCGTGGCCATCGTGACGATGAAGACCTATGCGGCCGGATGGATGTTCCGGCCCGACAACCCGAGCGGCATCGTGCTCTCTCCGGTGCAATGCCTGCAGTATGCGCTTTCCCAGCCGGGCGTGGCTGTCGTGCTCCCGGGCTGCAAGACGCCGGGACAAATGCGGGAGGCACTTGCCTGGCTTGATGCCTCCGATGCGGAAAAAGACTACAGCATCATCATGGAAAAATCGGACTGGGCATTGAAAGGCACGTGCATGTACTGCAACCACTGCCTTCCATGCCCGGCCGGCATTGACATAGCCGCCGTCACACGGCTTTTCGACAGTGCGCGCAAGGAAACGGTCACCCCGACCCTGGCTGCGGCATACAGCCGGCTTTCGGCAACGGCTTCCGACTGCATTCAATGCGGGGCCTGCGAAGAGCGCTGCCCGTTCACCGTGGCTGTTCAGGTGAACATGGCGGAAGCTGCCGTCCTGTTCGGGAAATGAAAGGAGAACCATGATGAAAATCGGCGTACTCGTGCCTCTGTGTCAGGAAATCGACAAAGAATTTGACAAAATGAATGTCCTGGGCATTGAGACCTGTCAACTGTGTGGCTGGGACAAATCTTTCTTCACGGAAGCGCTGGCTGGTAGAGTCAAATCCTCCGCGGCGGAACACGGCATTGAAATCACGGCCTTCTGGTGCGGCTGGGAAGGTCCCGCCGTCTGGAACTTCACGGGCGGTCCGCTCACGCTGGGCATCGTGCCGGCTGCCTATCGTTTTGAACGCATGAAGACCCTGTGCCTCGGATCGGATTTCGCGAAGCAGATGGGCGTTTCCGACGTGGTCACGCACATTGGCTTTGTCCCCGAAAATCCAAGTGACCCCAATTATCAGGAACTGGTCGAGGCGGTTCGCTTCATCGGCCGCCATTGCGGACGGAACGGGCAGTATTTTCTGTTTGAAACAGGCCAGGAAACACCTGTCACACTGCGGCGCCTGATTGAGGACACAGGTTTGGCAAATCTCGGCATCAACCTTGATCCCGCGAACCTCCTGATGTACGGAAAGGCAAATCCTATCGACGCCCTTGATATTTTCGGCACGCACGTGCGCGGCGTCCATGCCAAGGATGGGGAATATCCTGTCAACGGCCGGGAACTGGGTGTGGAAAAGGCCATGGGGAAAGGGCGGGTCCATTTTGATGAGTTTGTTGCAAAACTGCATCGAATCGGTTATTCCGGCGCGCTTACGATAGAGCGTGAAATCGATGGCGAGGAGCAAATCAAGGATATCAAGGCGGCAAAGGAATTTTTATCAGGTATTTTGTCCTCCCTGAAGCCCTGAATCCTGTGTTTCAGCCTCCGCACGCCTAACCCTAGTTCATGGAGAGAAATGCATGAAAACTGTTCATTCCCGTTTCTGCAGGTTGGCCCGGCATCTTCTGCCGATTCTGGCACTTGCCCTTCTTGTGTCTTCCTGCGGGGAAATCCGGCCTTTGGACGCACCCGTGCCAACCGCCCTGCAAATCGGATACAGGCGCATGTTCAACCACGACAGATCGGAACTTGCCTACGCCCCTTTTGTGGAAGCCGTTCAAAAAAGCGGCAGCATCACCCTTGCCCGCCTTGACAATGCGGAAGATACCGGCGAAGGATACGCAATATATACCTTCACAGTCATGGAATCGCTTTACAATCCGGATGGCGACAAAATCATCAACCTATATGAAGGCATTATCGGGGGAGCTGCCGCTCCAAAAGAAAAAATCCCAGTGCATGATGCTGCGGCTGAAACTGCTTCTGCAGGTGCTTTCGTCGGGACTTCCGCCGATCCCCCTGCCAAAGCAGTACCCGCCGCCTATCAGAAAGGCCTTATCTATCTTCTTTGTCTTTCCCGTGCAACGGATGTATACTATCCCCATCCGTTTTTTCACAATTTCAACGGCATTCACATTTCGGCTGATGAAAAGGGAAACATCATTGAAGCAGTCAATGCGGACGGCCGCGACAACCTGAAAAAAAACAAGGAGACAAGGCAATTCTTCAAAACGACGGCAGAAGCCGCCGAATATGTCAAGACCCTTCAGGATGGCGCATTGCAGCAAAGAGGACTTTACAGATTCGCAGGACGTGAAGTCGCCTCGGAGGATCCGGCGGCCATTTCGGAATTATCCGATTATATCGCAGAAGTCCGGACAGACCGTGTGGTCTATCAAAATCGATACATACAGGAAGTGGCCTGCACCATCATCAAGCCGTACAAGGGCCTTTTTGGCCTTGGTTCGGGTCCGGATCCCGCAGTGAACGCAACACCGCCGGCCACGGACATCCTGCCCGGCCACCGGCAGATTGTCATTCTTTTTCCTGCCGGCCTGGATGTTTCATCAGGAAAAAAATGGCTTGTCTTCCTGTATGAAGATGCCGAGTACCGGATTTCCTCCCGCAGCAGCGCCATCCCCGTCGATTCGGGATATGAATATGACCGTTTTGTCGCCATCGTGGAACCAAAACCGACCCTCTCACCCGAGCCTGAAAACGTTATTGCCGCACCCACGCCGGAAGCAGCCATTGCCACTCCCACTCCATCACCAAAAGTGTTCACGCTTTTGGATGAATACAAGGGTTTGGTTGACAAAAATCCGGATGTACGCGGCTGGATCCGGCAGGAAGGGACTGTCATTGATTATCCGGTCCTGCAGTCAAAGGACAACGACTGGTATCTTGCCCGCAGCATTGATCGAAAGAAAGTTGTTTCCGGCAGCATTGTCCTTGATTTCAGGGTGGACATCCGGAACCTGGCCCGAAATACGCCGATCTACGGCCACAACATGAAACACGGAAGCATGTTCCATTCGCTGGTCAACTATAAAACGGAAAAGTACTACAAAGAGCATCCTGTCATCCGGTTCGACACATTGTACGAGAAGATGGAATGGGAAATTTTCGCCGTTTATGTCGTTGATTCCGGATACAATTATGTCATCACGATGGATTTCGCCGATGATGCGGCGTTCCTGCTGTTTCTCAATGATATTGAAAAACGGACCATGTATCCGATGCCGTTCGAAGTGACCACGGACGACAAGATTCTGACCATGGTGACCTGCAGTTATGAATTCGACGGGGCAAGAACCGTAGTCCAAGCCAGACTGAAGAAATGATCGCAAAAAAACACGCCAAGGCATGCATCCCTGCTCAATCATGCAATCCTTGAGCAGCCAATCATTCACCATGCGGACCATTCATATCTGTTCAGTCTTACATTCCTTTTATAGCCATTCACTCCTTGGTTACGGTCATCCTCACGTCGCGCGGAAGGGCCAGGCCGCAGGCAACCTCCACCGCTTTCACAAAACCGGATGGAACAGGACAGGCAGGGTGCCTGCAATGGTTGTGTGCAGCCTTGTAGATTTCACCATCGCCAAGTTTTCCAAATGCTTCCGCATACCCGTCCACTTCGGGAATGGCCGCAGCCATGGCCGTGATATAGGCGCAGGCGGACTCAACGGTCAGCGTGACTGTCTGGTCATCATCCGCCGTTGCAAGGATAGTCGTTTCCAATCCGCAAACTCCTGGGTTCACATGTACTTTCGCCATCAGGATACCTCCCACAATACAATTTGATTTGATTCGATTCGATTCGCTGAATAATGATTGCTGTTTGTCTTCCGGTTCACCCGTTTCGTATGCCAATGGTGCCAATTTGATCCTTCGGCTTCGATATCCCGAACCAGTCAAGCCGTTCCACCCGTCTCATTGGCTCCGTATTCAGGATTTGAACCGGGGATCAATGCTTCAATCCCCACCCGCCAGTCATCAAGCCGCTTCCTCATTGAAGAAGCGCGTTCTGGAAATGCGAATGCAAGGTTCTTTGCCTCCTGTATGTCTTCCCTCAGATGATACAGTTCAATCCTGCCATCTTCAAAAAATTCGATCAATTTCCAGTCTCCCATCCGGATGGCGGATCCGGGTGTCCCACCCTGATTCCCATAATGGGGATAGTGCCAGAATATGGCATCCCGGTTCAACAACACTTCGGAATTCGGCGTTTCCGTCCCTTCACAACCTGTGGAACCGTTGAAACCGGCAGTTCGGCTGATTGCTGTTTTCCTTTTCAGCAATGGCAGCAGGCTCTCACCGTCCACATGCTGCATCGGCAGAAAAGGCAGGCCCGCAGCCTCAAGCAGCGTGGGGTAAAAGTCCGGGCTGGTCACAGGTTCGGCACAGACTTCCCCTGGCGGCACAATGCCAGGCCAACGGACGATCAGCGGTTCGCGGACACCGCCTTCGGCCATCCAGCCCTTTCCCTCTCCAAGCGGGGCATTGCAGGTTGGAGAACCGTCGGCTGTCGCCAGTCCGCCATTGTCGGAAGTGAAGAGGACAATCGTGTTTTCAGCATATCCGGAACTGTCAAGCGCGTCAAGGAGCCTTCCGACATTCCAGTCCAGATTGTGAATCATTGCCGCATAGGCGGGATTCGACTGCACGATGCGTCTTGTGACGCGAAGATGCTTCATGTGCTCCGTCGGATAGAATTCTCCTTCTGAAAATGCCGGAATATCATCCAGGCCTGTTTCCAGCGCTTTTCGTCTGAAGGATTCCTCATCTTCCGGTTTAGCCTGTATGGGCGTATGGACGGCATAATGCCAGAGATTCAGGAAGAATGGCCTGCCGTCGCTGGTTTGGATGAGTTTTACAGCCTCATCCGTCAAACGATCTGTCAGGTACTCCCCTTGCGGCCCATCATGAATCGTTTCAATGCCATACGGGCTGAAATAGCCTTTGGGTGGGTGCCCCCAGTGACAACCGCCAATGTTCACATCGAATCCATGATGCTCCGGATAAAACGGCTGCATGCCAAGATGCCATTTTCCGATGTGCCAGGTCTGGTATCCCCCATCATGCAGCGCTTTTGCCAGGCTTTTTTCCGTAAGCGGAAGTTCTTTCCGGTATGGCGCGTCCACCAGTTTCCCTTTGCAGGGGTGGTATGAGCCGATATTGTCAATCCAGTCCGTGATCCCAAGCGTGGCGGGATATTTCCCGCTCATGATGCTTGCCCTGGTCGGCGAACAGACCGGGCAGGCCGCATATGCATCGGTGAAGCGCATCCCCTCCCCTGCGAGACGGTCGATATTGGGCGTTTCATAAAAAGTGCTGCCATAACAGGACAGATCGCGCCATCCCATGTCATCGATGAGGATGAA
>CAZFWQ010000144.1:0-7331 GCA_964522755.1 uncultured Oscillospiraceae bacterium
GTTGGTCGCAAAGGCATCCCCCGAACTGCGGCAGATCGATTTTGTGCCTGCCGGTGCTTCTGCGGATCCGGGCCAGCGGTCGTCGCGGGAAACGGGAAACAGCCATTTCATGCAGACTCGCGGCGGTACCGGCCGTATGGATGGTGGACAGAAGGGCGGACGTTCCGGCGAATGGACCGGCAGCCTTTTGAAAGGAAAATCCGGGAGCAAATCCGGACGCAAATCCAGCAGTGAGCCCGGAAGCAAATCCGGCAACGGGCCTGGAAGCAAATCCGATAGCGGGCCCGGAAGCAAATCCGGCAACGGGCCTGGAAGCAAATCCGGCGGCAAACCGGGTGTTAAAAAAGGAAAGATATCACATGCGGGTAAATCCGGAAAAAAGACGAGTAAGAACGGCAAACGTGGAAAGGGGATGTGAATGTGGCTGAGTGGTGGGCTTCGCTCACGATGATGAAACAGTTTTTTCTCATGATGGCGGTTCCGTCGACTGTCGTCCTGCTCATCCAGTCGGTGCTGACCTTCATCGGCATCGGAGATCATGGAGCGGATGGGTCAGGAAGTGATGCCGGAGGGGACGGAAATGCCTTTGACGGGCACTCGGGCCTCGGAGGCGCACTGCATGGCGGGTCTCATGACGGCGGCCCGGACGGGCACGACATCGGCTCTTCCGACGGGCACGATATCGGCACCTGGGGCAGTCACGACATCGATTCTTCCGGCGGGCATGACGGGCACGAAGCCAATATCCATGCCCAGCACGGAATGGATGGGTTTCGTCTTTTCACGGTTCGCGGCATCGTCGCCTTCCTGGCCGTATTCGGCTGGACCGGCGCTGCGCTGACTGACGCAGTGATGCCGGTGCTCGTATTCATTTTTTCCTTCTTTTCGGGCTTAGCCGCAATGGTGCTGATCGGGTTGGCGTTTCTCGCGATAGTCAGGCTGCAGGCGCAGGGCAATCTTGATTACCGGTTCAGCATCGGCCTGCAGGGAGAGGTGTATCTCCCTGTTCCATCTGAACGCACCGGGATGGGCAAAGTGAATATCACCCTGCAGGAACGCCTCATTGAGGCAGATGCCATCACGGACGACAAAGAAAGGCTGCCCACCGGTTCACGCATCCGCGTAGTGGGCTTGTCGGGGAACAATGTGCTGCTGGTCAGCAAAGAATGGGAGGGACATCCGCATGACGCCTGAAACACTTATCCTCATCACTGTCATCGCCATCCTGGCCTTCACCACCCTCGTCGCGCTCCTGACCCGGTACAGGAAGTGTCCGTCAGACAAGATCATGGTCATTTACGGCAAGGTGGGACAGGACGCAGCCGGGCAGCGAAGCTCGAAATGTGTCCACGGAGGGGCGGCATTCATCTGGCCGGTCTTCCAAAGCTATGAATTTCTGAGCCTGACGCCCATCTCCATCAATGTGGACCTGAGGAATGCGCTGTCAAAGCAGAATATCCGCATTGACGTGCCTTCCCGCTTCACAGTCGGCATATCAACAGAAACCGGCATCATGCAGAATGCGGCCGAACGGCTGCTCGGCTTGAAGCAGGATGAGGTAGAATCCCTCGCAATGGACATCATATTCGGACAGCTGAGACTTGTAGTCGCGACCATGGATATCGAGGAGATCAACACGGATCGAGACAAGTTCCTCGAAGCGGTGTCCCGCAATGTGGAAACCGAACTGAAGAAGATTGGCCTGCGGCTCATCAACGTCAATGTGACGGACATCAAGGATGAATCGGGCTATATCGAGGCACTCGGCAAGGAAGCGGCTGCCAAGGCCATCAACGACGCGAAGAAAAGCGTCGCTGAAAAGAACCGCGACGGTGCCATCGGCGAGGCGGAGGCCAAGATGGATGAGCGCATCCGCGTGACAAAGGCGAATGCGACGGCCATTGAAGGGGAAAACAACGCGAAGGTGACCGTGGCAAATTCCGACGCCCAGCGCCGTGAACGGGAAGCGGAAGCCACCCGGCGCGCGACAGCATCTGAAAAGGTACAGAATGCGAACGCCCTGAAAGATGCCTATGATGCGGAACAATTGGCGGAAAAAGCCCGGGCGAACCGTGAAATGGCCACACGAGAGGCAGACATCATCGTCAAGGCGGAAATCGACAAGCGGAAAGTGGAAATCGATGCGGAGGCACAGGCTGAAATGACCAGGCGCCAGGCCCGCGGTGAAGCGGATGCCATCTATGCCCGCCTTGAAGCGCAGGCCCGCGGCGTCCAGGAACTGCTCAAGAAGCAGGCGGACGGATTTGCGGCCCTTGTCGCCTCCACGAACGGCAATCCTGACCAGGCTGTGAAACTGATGATCGCGGACAAGCTTGAAGATATCGTGAAGGTGCAGGTCGAAGCAATCAAGAACCTCAAGTTCGACAAGATTACGGTTTGGGACGGCATGGGGCAGAACGGATCTTCCACGGCGAATTTCGCGTCCGGGCTGATGAAATCCCTGCCCCCGCTGAATGATCTCTTCGCGATGGCGGGCATGGCTTTGCCGGAAGTCCTGGGCAAGGCCATTCCAAATGAACCCATGAAAGCTGAAAAGACGGAGAAGCATAACTGAAAGTCAGGAAACACTTGTTTGCCCCCACTATAAAATCCATGCAATTCCGTCATGACCACCATTTGAAAGGCGGGTAAGGCAAACAGCCGAACCCGCCTTTCAACTTGCCAATGACCCGCGGCTCCTGCTATACTTGGACGGTAGTATGGCGTCATGATTGCGTTTTGAAGATTCTCCGCACGGTATTCCCGAAGCGGGGCAAGGTATCGGAAGGCAATATGGAAAAACAGGTGAAATTGGCTGAAAACTGAAAGGCAGGATGGAAACATGTCAAGTGAACAACTCAAATCATTGGAGCACAAGCCCGAAACCATTGAAAAGGTAGGCACGCCCCTGACGTTTCGTCCAGATGTGCGTGTCCTGGACTGCACCATACGCGACGGCGGACTCGTCAACAATTTCAGTTTCACGGATGAAATGGTCCGGGCCCTCTATCTGGCGTTGGGCGAAGCCGGTGTCGACTACATGGAAGTCGGCTATAAGGCATCAAAAAAGATATTCTCACCGGACAAGTTCGGCAAATGGAAATTCTGTTCCGAAGAAGACATGCGCCGCGTGGTCGGAGACATTCCGGACGGTCCGAAGATCAGCGTGATGGCCGATGCGGATCGCACGGATTACCATTTGGATTTTCTGCCGAAAGGTGAAAGCGTCGTCGACATGATCCGGGTTGCCACTTATATTCATCAGTTGCCGACAGCCCTTGACATGATCAAGGACGCGTCGGACAAGGGGTATGAAACGGCAGTCAACCTGATGGCGGCATCAACTGTAAATGAGCATGAGCTGGAAGAAGCCATCGGAATCTTCTCTGAATCCGAGGTGGATGTCATTTACCTGGTAGACAGCTTCGGCAGTTTCTACAGTGAAATCACGCGAAGCTATGTAACCCGTTATCTGGGTCCCGTACGGCGCGGCGGAAAGATTCTTGGTATCCATGCCCATAACAACCAGCAACTCGCCTTCGCGAACACCATCGAAGCCCTCATCATGGGAACCAGTTTCCTGGACACAACCGTTTACGCGCTGCGCCGGCAACTGCCATACGGAGCTGATGCTGGGCTTCCTGCGCAATCCAAAGTACCATGTGAGGCCTTTGCTGAAAGTAATTGACGAATATGTCGCGCCAATGAAGAAAGTGGAACGCTGGGGATTCGACATCCCGTACATGATTACGGGACAGATGAATCTGCATCCGCAGCCCGCAATCAAATTCACGAATCATCCTGACGGAACCTTTACAGATTTTTACGACCATCTGCTAGAGGAAGAGTAATCCGTAATGATGGAAGGGACAGGTCCCTGATGCTTCACGCTTTTTCAAGAACTGAGCTGCTGATTGGCAAAGACGGGCTGAAAAGGCTGCAGGAGGCCAGGGTGGCCGTTTTTGGCATTGGCGGTGTAGGATCTTTTGCCGTTGAAGGTTTGGCGCGCGCCGGAGTGGGTAAACTGGTATTGATTGACGACGACTGCATCTGCCTCACCAATTTGAACCGGCAGCTGCACGCCACCATGAAAAGCATAGGAAAACCGAAAGTGGAAGCGATGCGGGAACGCATCCTTGAGATCAATCCGCTGGCCGAAGTGGAAATCTACCAGCGATTTTACATGCCGGACTGCGCGCAGGATCTTGTCCGGACCGACTACAGTTATATTGTCGATGCTGTTGACACGGTCACGGCTAAAATCGATCTTGTTGTGCAGGCGCAAAAATCCGGCATTCCCATCATCAGCTGCATGGGAGCCGGCAATAAAATGGACCCGACAAGGTTTGAGGTGGCGGATTTGTCAAAAACATCGGTTTGTCCGCTGGCCAGGGTAATGCGGCGCGAATTGAAGGAACGGGGCATCACGCATCTGAAAGTAGTCTATTCGAAGGAAGAACCCGTTACGCCGCTTGAAACCGATGATAATAGCTGTGCCACCGGATGTGTCTGCCCAAAGGGCTCGAGCATGCACTGCGCCGTACGTCGCCAGGTTCCGGGAAGCATATCCTTCGTCCCGTCCGTCGCCGGCCTGATTCTGGCGGGAGAAGTGGTGAAGGATTTGCTTGGATATTGAAGGGAGCGCTACACCAGGATGAAAAACCGTGAGGACAATGGAACAAATCCTGCAGAAATCATGCTGGTAGATGATACATCCGCCAGTCTTGTTCTCATGACGAATATCCTGACGCATCATGGCTATGTCGTGAGATCGGCGGAAACAGGGGAAATAGCCCTTGAAATGATAAAACAGAAGATTCCCGACTTAATCCTGCTGGACGTGATGATGCCCGGGCTTGACGGTTTTGAAGTTTGCAGGATCATCAAGTCAAATCCGGAAACTGAAAAAATACCTGTCATCTTCCTGACCGCTCTTGACAACGTGAAAGACAAAGTCCTTGGATTTGAGGCGGGCGGGTCCGATTTCATCACAAAACCATTTCAAATGGACGAGGTCATCCTACGCGTGAATCATCAGCTTGAAACGCTTTTCCTGAGACGGGAGCTTGAAGACAGCAATCAAAACCTGCTGGAAAAGATTCAACTGCAGAAGGTCACCGAATATGCCTTTTTCAATGAACGGGAATTGTTGAGGACCACCCTGCTGTCCATAGGTGATGGCGTCATCTGCACGGATGTCGCCGGAAAAATCACCCTGCTCAACGATGTGGCGAAGAATCTTACGGGCTGGCATGGAGACAGTGCCATCGGATGTCTTTTTGACAATGTTTTCAACATCGTCAACGAACATTCCAGGACCATCAGTGACAATCCCGTCAAAAGTGTAATCAAGACAGGCAAAATCTTTGCCTTGGAAGAACAGACAATCCTGATATCCAGAGGTGGCATCGAAAGACCGATAGCCGACAGTGCTGCGCCCATCATGGACAACACGGGGAAGCCGATTGGGGTTGTCCTTGTTTTCCGCGATGTGACGGAAGAAAAAAACAAACAGAAGGAGATAGAGTATTTAAGCTTTCATGATCACCTTACCGGCTTATTCAACCGGAGGTATTTCGAGACGGAATTGAAGCGCCTGAATACGAAAAGAAGACTGCCCCTCACGCTCGTGATGGGGGACCTGAACGGGCTGAAACTGACGAATGACGCTTTTGGCCACAAAGCGGGAGATGACCTCCTGGTCAGGGCCACGCAAAGCATAAGGGGATGTTCCCGCCAGGATGACATTGTCTGCAGATACGGGGGGGACGAGTTCGTCATCATTCTGCCGAATACGGATTCCAATGAAGCGGAATCCATCGTGACCCGCATCCTGAAGTCGATCAGCCAGGCAGATGCGGGGATGAGCCTGCTGTCGATATCTTTCGGATGGGATACAAAATATGAAGATTCGGAAGACATTTCACATGTTTTGAAAAAAGCGGAAGACTATATGTACAAGAACAAGCTTCTGGAAAGTCCAAGCTTGCGGAATGCGACGGTTCAGACAATCCTAAAGACCCTGTTTGAAAAAAGTCCGAGAGAGGAAGCGCATTCAAAAAGGGTAAGTGAATTGTGCGTGTTGATCGGGAAAAGCATGAAGCTCCATGAAAGGGAAATCAGCAGCCTGAAAACCGCAGGATTGCTTCATGACATCGGAAAGATCGTATTGCAGGACGAGCTGCTGGACAAGCCGGGAAAGCTTACCGCGACGGAATGGGCGGAGATGACGCGCCATCCGGAAATCGGTTACCGGATATTGTTCAACACCAGTGAACTGAGCGAGACCGCCGAGGCCATTCTTGAACATCATGAGCGCTGGGACGGGAAAGGTTATCCCAAAGGACTTGCGGGCAATGAGATTACCCAGGCCGCAAGAATAATCGGGCTGGCTGACGCCTATGACGCCATGACCTGCATAAGAACCTATAAATCCGTCATCAGCAGGAACGAGGCCATCCTTGAAATCGGGAAGTGTGCCGGATCGCAATTCGACCCGCATATAGCCCAGGTTTTCATTGCCGAAGTTTTGAAGAAGAGTACCAACAACAGCCTGCTGGATACCCAGGGAGCATTAGCGTAGCGATTCGCGTACCTGGTTCAATCGTTAATGATTTAACTTTACGCAGAAAGGGCGTCCAAAAAGTGTTTCCACTTTTCAGACGCCCTTAACGCGACGGTTTTTTCAGTGTATCTGTGGTAACTTGTTTTCAAATCGTATTCATGACACTTCATTATTTCATATTTTCCAGCACTTGTTTTACAGATCATACTTAGCGGGGACGAACTTTTCGGACTCGCAGGCGTCAATCATGTTGGCGATGAAGGCATCTTCGGAATCCGGAATGCTGTCGATCTGCCTGTCCATGATGTCCAGATAGGCGATTTCACGTTCATCCACCTGGACCTCCTGATTCCTGATGGCTTCGCGGATTGTTTCCACGGTAACCCGCGCGGCAGTCACGGCACGCTTGAACGGCGTATTCTCCTTGATGATTTTGCGTGATATGTCAACCACCACGGCCGGGCTGAGCACGAGAGCCTGCGGATCAAACCTGTAATCGGACTCCGAGAGCCAATCCCTAAGCTGTACTGCCTGCTTCTGCCCTTTTGACGATGCCACGTTCATCAGACGGGTTTATGTTGACCTGATCGGGACTCTCCCCACCATGGAGGAAACGTCAAATTTCCTTTCGGACAAGTCCGACGACAAACGTCCGAAACTTATCGGACAATTGCTCGAACGGGATGAATTCGCCATCTACTGGTCTCTCAAATGGGGCGACAGTCTGAGGGTGAAGTCGGAGTTCCCGATCAATCTGTGGCCTAAC
>CAZFWQ010000144.1:7341-9227 GCA_964522755.1 uncultured Oscillospiraceae bacterium
AGACGGCAATCGTAGACGAGTTGTTCCATTGAAACGGTGGGGGCCATTCCGCCCAATAGTTTTATGTTCTGAACTGATTCATTGCTCCACAAATCCGCGACGCAGGCGGCAATGTTGCCGACCGGGCTGAAATGGGCACACGCGCTGGATTTTCCCTCCAGCGATATGGGCGTGCCCGTGATCGCTTTCACGTAAACGCCTTCATATCCGCAGTCCTTGTGCGGACCCACGGCGCCTTCCTCTATGGCAACAAGGCTGCGAACCCCTGAGACGACACGCACGACGGCAGCGAAGACTTTCGGGACCATGCCGCGGTCCGCCAGGACCATGGCCGTATTGGCGAAACCACAGGCAGTGTCGCCGGATGCGAATGTGCCGGTCCTGTCGGCGATGGATTTGATGCCGCCCCACAGTCTCGACATATCCCGCGCACCCAGTATGCCAAGCGCAAAAATGGATTTGTCCAGTTCGCAATAAAGAATCGCGTCGTCATGCACATCTTTTCCGCCAATGGATTCAATGGCAAGGAAATCCGCTCCTGCACGGGCACCTCCCTCAAAGGTTTCCATTACGGAATCCCAATGGGAACCGTGCCACATGTGCGGAGAATGCTTGTCTTCGCGAATGTCTACGGGCGTGAGGCGTATGGCGCCCTTCAATCCGTATTTCGCTTCCTGTTCATCCAGCACTTCGCGGACTATCTTCGTAATCTCAATTCCCCAGGCCGGATTGTAAGTGGTAGGCGGAAGCAGTTCGATTTCCGCGACGAAACCCGGCAGAAACAGGTCATGTGCCCGCTTGCAGGCATCCGTCAGGATCTCGCGGTATTGTTTCCGGACCTCCGGCATGGTGTCCGCATTGATGGCCATGGGCGGAAGGGTGAAGTTCAGTTCCGGATAAACGGTCCCGCCCCCGATCACAAGCCCATTTCGGGTGGTGACCGGATGGCGCGCACGTCCATAAATGAAATCATCCACATTTTCATAAGCCAATTCCTTGAATATCCTCGTAGCCATGGGCTCCTCCATTCAGTGTTTGCCTTACAAACACGACAAATATGATGATATTACTAGTGTATAGATATACATACATGAAATCTTGAAAATTCTATCAATTCATACTAATATCTTGTGCGGTATTGGAGGAAACTTCAAGGGGTACTTCAATGGGTGAACCGATGTTTCATCCACAAGGTTGCAAACAGCCCGCAAGGTGTTGTAGGATGGTCAGGCATGGCCGCGGCACACGTGACAAGGGGGAATGGAGATGCCTGATCTGAGCAAACGCACCGAATCTTTCACCGACTCCGTCATCCGCAGGATGACACGCATCGCAAACAGCCACGGAGCCATAAACCTTTCCCAGGGATTTCCTGATTTTGATCCGCCGCAGGCTTTGAAAGACGCCTTGGCTGTCGCGGCAGGGGGAAGCCTTCACCAGTATTCCATCACATGGGGAGCAGCCAATTTCCGTGAAGCGCTGGCGGCAAAGCAATCACGGTTCATGGGATTGCCCATTGACCCCGAAACGCAGGTCGCCGTGACCTGCGGCAGCACGGAAGCCATGATGGCCGCCATGCTTACGGTCTGCAATCCGGGCGACAAGGTAATCGTCTTTTCCCCGTTTTATGAAAACTATGCCGCAGACGCCATTCTATCAGGAGCGGAACCGATTTATGTTTCGCTGCGCCCGCCTGCGTTCGGATTCGATTTGGATGAATTGGAAGCCGCCTTCCGCCAGAGGCCGAAAGCGCTCATCCTATGCAATCCGTCCAATCCGACCGGAAAGGTGTTTGCGATTGAAGAACTCCAGGCGATTGCCTGTTTCGCGGAGCGTTATGATGTGTTTGTCATAACCGATGAAGTCTATGAGCATATTGTCTACGC
>CAZFWQ010000145.1:0-9188 GCA_964522755.1 uncultured Oscillospiraceae bacterium
GGGTTCGGGTTAGTCATTCCTGTTTCCGTGAGGGGATCGCCGGCTGCCGGCCCCGGAATGTTTGTGTTTGCCGGCCCCAAAATATTTGCAATCGCCGGCCCCAAAACATTTGCAATCGCCGGCCTCTGGTTATTTGCGACTGACGGATCCTGGATGATGCCCTTGGCAATATCCGGGATCGTTTCAACTGGAATCCGCCATCGAAGGTAGTTCCGTTCAGGGTTTTTCATATCAATGTCCCACATGATGAGAAAAGACAGGGTGAGGCTCCAGACGCCTTCCCCGGTGACACGGACAGCCGTGTCCTTCCAATGCCCGTGCTTGCGGCTCAGGTTCACATATTCGTCCGCCAGGTTCACCCCGCCCGTATAGGCGACCCGACCGTCGATGGATATGATTTTCTGATGGTTGCGATAGTTCAGGTAGAGATTCGACACGTGTCGCACAATCGGGTTGAAACTTTTCAACTGCAGACCGGCGCTGCGCAAGCGGTTGCGTTCAAAGCGGGAAAGCTTCATGCCGCCGAAATCATCCATGAGAAAGCGGACTTCAAGCCCTTCTTCCGCCTTTTTCCGAAGGATGGCGGCAACACGGTCCCAGAGGAACCCTTCCGCCACAATGAAGAATTCGAGGAAGATGAACTGTCTGGCGCATTCCAGATCGGCGCAGAGCGAATCGAAGCAATTTTCACCCAGCGGGTAGAAATCGGAGATATCCTCCCGGTATATCGGAAATCCATGATGGTGAAGGTATCGGGCGATACGGACCCTTTCGGGGAAACCCGCCGTGAATTCCGAAAGGCGTCTGTCCGATGAGGTGTCCGGATCCCAGAATTTCGTCGGCATGCCGAAATCCTGCTGCCGGCGGAAGCGCCGCTGGTTGGCTCGGCCCCATAAAAAGTACAGGATGAGGCCAAAAACAGGCAGCAGGAAAACAACCAGCATCCATGCGATTTTGTATGAAGGGCTTTCATGGCGGTTGACCAGTTTGACGATTGTGAATACGCTGAACGCCTGGATGATTGTGTACAGATAAGTTCCGGCTGCCATCAGGGTGTTTGCCATCCAGATGAACAGGATGATTTGCGCCAGAACGGCCATGGCGGCCATCATCAGCCTGAATTCCGCATCCAGGTTGGAATTGTGTCTTCGCTTCATCTGACCTCCGCAACCGGGCTTGCATTGCGTTGTCTCAACCGATCTCTGCACCAAGGCTTGCATTGTGGCGCTCCATCAAGCTTTTGTAACGGGCTTGCATTGCGTTGTCTCATTTGGCCTGCGTATCCCATTCATGGATTCAATATGCGTGCAAATCCGTCAAAGGGGAACAATCAGGGAAACAGTAGTTCCTTTTCCTGGCGCCGACAGGATATTCATTTCGCCGCGGAGCAGTTCGACGCGCTCCCGCATGCCTTCCATGCCGAATCCGCTTCCAGCCCGCCGGTTCTGTACCCGGGCGGCCACCTCTGTGGTGTCGAAGCCTTTGCCGTTGTCCCGGATGAACGCCTGAAGCATGGTGTCCGTTACACTTATGTGTACTTCAACAAGGGTTGCCGCTGCGTATTTGGTAATATTTGTTAATGCTTCCTGGACAATCTGAAAAATGGCCGCCGTCATGTAGTGGGGAAGGTGCATGTCATTTCCCGCAAGAGTCAGAACCGGTTTGGCCGGTCCGGATTCTGCGAAGGCATTCATACGCGACTTCACGGCCATGAAGAGGCCATCTTCCAGCCAGGAGGGTTTCAGATTGAAGATGATGCCCCGTATGTCCGATGAGGCAACCTTGATTTGTGACTGAAGCAGGTTCAGTTGTGTTGCCGCAGCATCCACATCACCCCGTTCCAGGAATTTTCTGCATATTTCAGTTTTCAGGGTAAGATTGACTACGGTCTGGGCGGGCCCGTCATGAATGTCCCGTGCGACGCGTTTTCGCTCATCTTCATGCGCCGTCAGGATTTTCCGGCTCAGCTCTATCAACTGCCGATTCATCGCGGTCAGCCGCTCGTTCAGCGCTTTCTGTTCTTCAAGCAGGTCCTGCTGCTCCCTGTAGAGCAGGCTGTTTTCCAGTGCTACCGCCGCTTGGGCGGCAAAGGCGCGCATCAGGCACTCGTCGTCATAGGAATAAGGGAGTATTTGCTCCGTCAGTTCGTCTGACGCAGTCATGTCCAAGTCGATGTCGGGATTCATTTTCCTGTTGATCAGCTGGATTACCCCGATGATGTCGTCCTGATGGTTCTTCATTGGCAGCGAGAGGATCGAACAGGTCCGATAACCGGTCGTATCGTCGAAACTGCGGTTGTGGCGATAGGGAACGTTGTCCGGCAACCTGTAGGCATCCGCAATGCGGACGGGCTGACCGGTAATAATAGTGTGACCATTGATGCTGTCGGCACGAATCGGGGTGAAAAACGTTTCGAAATGGAAGGTATCGCTGTGGTTGCGCGCGTAAGCGAACTGCAGGGCCCGGTTGGACATGTCCCCATTCCGGATGGCCGACAGGCGGTGCGTGTCGTCTTCGACCACCAGGTAAAGCGACCCCGCGTCAGAAGCAGTGAGACGTATGCAAACGTCCATAATCCGTCCCAGCAGGCGCGTAATGTCCTTTTCCGTAGAAAGGGACTGGCCGATTTCACTCAGCTGATTCAACCGGTCCTGCAATTGCGGCAGACTATTGACATCCCGTTCCTCCGCGTCTTGTCTGACGGGAAGGGGAGCCATCTTGCGCCGGACCAGCCTGAGTTTTGCTTTCGACATGTCAGAACCTCTTCCGTGCCATAAAAAAAGCGGCATACATTCAGTATACCGCAAGGTGGATGCAGTTGATAAGGTTTTGATGAAAATGGTTTCCGGAAAACGGTTTTCGGAAACCGTTTTTGCCTATTGCCAGCAGTAGCGCGAGAAATGCGTGACAGTGAAGGATTCCTGATGGTATTTCACCATGATGTTCTTACGGGCCTGTTCATCGTACAGCACGCCCTTGAAAGCATGAACGTCTATGCGGACCGGCTTCAGGAAGCCTGTCGTGTCCGGCGAGAATTCTATGACGCCATGGCGGCCCGAAGCGAATACCTTCGCGGTAAAGGTCCGGGGCAGCTCTGAAGCAGGCAGGCAATTCTTTGGGAAAGTGACACTGACAAAACCGACGTCGACGGTCCCGCCCTTTTTTGTGATGGTAAATGTTTTTTCAAATACTGCCGCATCACCGGGCAAATGGTTGGAGAGCGTCGAACCAATGGAGTAGGATGACTGGAGCGGTGCCGCAGCATCCGGCGCTGCGGCAAACGCGCTGACGGAGGAAACAACCAGGATGAGGGACAGCAGTAGGACGGAAATAATTTTCTTCATAAAAAATTCCACCTTTCGCGTCGCGTTTTGAAAAACTCCGGTCATCACAATTCCTGTGACGCCGCTTCCCCGTTCATTGCCATTTCCGGGGAAGTCTGCTTTGGTTCGGCAGCCAGACTGTCGTGGGACTTTCATCCTTTAGACCCTCAGCTTTGCGTCCCTGTCTTTCGGCAGGTTTGCCGTTTCGTCAATGTTTCGGTTTTCCAATCCGCTGCCGCGCCGGCTTTTCCGGCGGTGGAACGGGGTTGCCATGGTACGATGCACTATGTGTGGATTCCAAGTGGACGATTAGATCAATGCAACCAAGATGTCGTATTTCTGATATAATCCCATTATAGTAGGGTCTTAACTTCTAATCAATGGGTCTCGAGTCCTGTTTACCACTGGGACCTTGGGCCCAAACAGGGGAACCCGGCCGTGGAGGCTCATCATGATATGTTTTAACTGCGGATACCGTCTTCCGGATACGGGCGCGGACGAATGCGGCCTGTGCGGGATGAAGATGCCGCATCCCTGTCCGGCCTGCAAAACGCCGAATCCCAGATACGCAGGTTATTGCCTGTCTTGCGGCCAGGCCATCGAAGACGTTGCGGGCAGTGAATATTTGACCGGTACGGGCATGACGTCCGGTGAGATTCTCGAAGAAAGCCGCAGAAATGTCGCCGTGCTGTTCGCCGATGTGTCTGGATTCACGGCCTTGTCCGAAGTGCTGGATCCCGAGGAAGTCCGAAGCATCATCAATGACTGCTTTCAGACCATCACCCGTCCGGTCTACGAACTTGAGGGTTCCATCGACAAGTATATCGGAGACTGCGTCATGGTGCTTTTCGGTGCCCGTCAGCCGCATGCCGACGATGCCCGGCGTGCGGTTTCCTGTTCGCTTCGGATGCAGAGCCTGATGGAATCTTTCAGCCAGGAGCGTCTTTCCGGCCGGGGATTGCAGCTGCGCATATCGATAGGCATTCACTATGGACTGGTTGTCACCGGCAGGGTGGGGAATTATTTCGACAAGGACTATACGGTCATGGGAGACACCGTCAACCTGGCCCAGCGCCTCCAGACAGCCGCCCCTGCCGGGACAGTGCTGGTCAGCCGCAGCGTATATGAGGAAACAAGGGAACGTTTCATTTTCCGTGACATGGGCGAACTGACTGTCCGCAACCGAAAGGAGCCTGTCGGGAGTTTTCGTCCGGAAACGGAATGCATATCCATGGAGGGCGAACAGGAAAAACTTCTCGAGAGGGAGGAAATGCTGGACTCCATTCCGCTTTTGATGGAGCGGTTGCAGGGCGGCAGCCTGGTGGCATGCCATATCACCGGTGAATCCGGCGTGGGTAAAACAGCGCTTGCAAAGGCCATGGCGCGGGGTATCCAGGAGAGGATGCCACCGGATGCGAAGGTGACGAATGTCGAATGCGGCACAACGGACCGCGGACGCCCGCACAGCCTCCTGTCGGCCCTGCTGCACGCGGTCATGAACATTGAGGGCGATGGCAATCCGACAGCCAAGCGGTATCGTGTCGTGTCTTACTGCTTTTTCCTTTTTCCAAGAGTTCCGGACGCCGTTGTCGAGCGGATGGCTGATTTTCTTGGCATCTTCATAGGATTGGAGCGGAAACCGGATTTCCAGGATATCCTGAACGTCATGAAACCGCAGGATTTGGAACGGGAGATGGTGGACCAGCTGCAGTTCTTCTTTCGCGCCGTCCTGACGCACCGCGCTTCCATGATTGTGCTTGATGGGCTGCAATGGGCCGATGACCGGTCCATCACCCTGATCGAGCAGATGCTTCCGGGGTTGTCGGGCATCGGTTCCATCTGGCTTTTCCTCCATCGTCCGGATAAACGGCTGGAACACAGCCCATGGATAGCCGAAACTGAGTTGAATGGATCGCATCCCGTCTTCCATTGGACGCTGCTTCCTCTTTCAGAGGGCGCAACGGCCCGATTCGCCGCCCAACTGACAGGGTCCGTGGAAACCGCAAATGAATTCCTTTCCGCACTGATGCGGATTACCCAAGGGAATCCCTTGTATGTGAGGGAATTCGTGACAGCTGTGAAACGGCGCGGCAGCGTGTCCATCAGCGATGGTACGGCGCGCCTTGTAGGGTCGGATGAAAGCGAGATGGTCAAGGGCATAGGGAACATGATCCTTGCCAATTTCCAGGACATGCCCCCTGATACGCTGGCCATGCTCCAGACGGCGTCCGCCATCGGTTCTTCGTTCCGCCTGTCCTGGATGCGGGACCTGGCTGGTCTGGCCGATCCTGAAAAAACCATGGAGCCCGCCTTGCGCGCTGGCATCCTCACTGTGCATTCCGTTCATGCGGGCGGAGGATCCCTGCAAAAAGAAGCGCGTTTTGTCCATGACATGGCGCGAGAAGTGCTTTACGAAAGCCTGCTGCTTGCGCGCCGCACCAAACTGCATTCGAATATCGCCACTTATCTTGAAAGGAATGCCGGCAAAACGGAAACCGAGTTGCCTGCTCTGCTGAGCGTCCAGTTCGAAAAAGCCGGAGACACGGGACGTGCCGCCCGCTACGCGCTTCAAACCGCGGACAGTTACAAGGCGGATTATGATTATGCCTCGGCACGTGAAAACTGGCTCAGGTTTCTTTTGCTTATCGGCTTCACCCTGCCGGAAAAAGTTTTACATGATGAAAAAGAGGGTGAACCTGAAAAAGGCAGAAATAACGAAAAAGTTGAGGAGGAAGCTGCCCCCTGGGGAGACAGGAAGACGTCCGCATCCCTGCTGGGAGCAGACGGAGCAGCCCTTGTCACGGGGGCTTTGCGCGCCCTGTCCGAGCAGGCGCGCTCCGAAGGCCGCGGAGAAGCCTCCTTGCTTTTGCTGAAGCAGGCGCTGCTATGGGTGAGTGCCCTTAAGGACAGGCTGGAACTGCGACTGTCCATGGCCGACGTGATGCGTGAAAACGGCTTGTACGACCAGGCTGTTTCGCTGCTGGCGGACATTGAGCCCCGTCTGGGGAATGATACGGGGATGCATGGCCGGCTCCTTCTTTCGCGCTGCACCCTCTTCCGGCTGAAAATGGACCCCGGTGCGCTGGAAGCCGCCAAATCAGCCGAACGCATACTGAAGAAAGTGAAGGATTACCGCGGCCTCACGGAAACCATGAGTCAAATGGCCGGCATCCATTTTTCCAGGGGGGAGCCTGCCCGCGCGAAGCTGGTTCTTACACGGGCAATCGGGTATGCGGAAAGATCCCGCGATCTGGGTGCAATCGCCCGAATCTCCGGAAATCTTGGCGTGCTGCATCTGGCCGAAGGGGACATGGCTTCAGCCCGTCTTGTCTTTGCCAAGGCCGTCGAAATGGCGGGAAAAGTGGGCAACCTGCACAGCCTGTTGTCAAGCCAAATCAACCTGGGCATCCTGCTGATGGAACAGGGCCGGTTCGAACGGGCGGAAACACTCCTGACGGAAGTTTCCGAGCGGGCGGAACGGGCGTCGCTCAAGTATCAGGAATGCCTGGCCTGGCTCAATCTTGCCGATTTGTCGTCGGAATACGGACAGATCAATTTGGCCCGGGAACGGTACATCAAGGCGGAAACACTGGCGGGAATACTCTCTCTTGCCTGTGAGGGTGCGCTTTGCCAGGTTGGCCGTGCCCATGTGCTGCTGCTCTCATACGACCCTGAGTTGGATGCTTCCGTTGACCTGCCCGTGGCGATGGTGCAAGCCGGTACTGACTCGGGGACTGTTTCAAAAGTGCAATCCGACGCCAGCTCGGGGATTATTTTGAATGAGGCGGCGATGCTGCTGGAAATCGCGCTGCCGATCCTGAAGGAAGCCGGGGAGAGCGTCGGCATGAGCGATTGCATGCGCTTCCAGGCAGAAGTGGCCATGAGGAAGGCTATCGCGGAAAAGGTCGAGTCTTTGCACACAGGCTTCAGCACTTCAGGAGCGGTCCCTATGCAGTCAGTCACCGACACAACCGGAGCAGCCAACTTGTTTTCAGGCATCGGCACATCACCATCGGTTCATCTGAAAGAAGCGGCAGACCTGGCTGAATCTGCCCTGCAGATTGCCACAGAAGCCGGAAACGGCATGCGGAGGGTGAAAGCGCTCCGGTTGCTGGGCATGCTCGATGAGTTGAATGGGAGATTGAAAAGTGCGAATGAACGAACGGAATCTTCCGTTCGTGAAGCGGAGAGGCTGGAGTCGGACCTTGAAGCGGCGAAGAGCGCATTCCGCCTTTCAAAATTGCATTCGGCCGCAGGAAATGCCCCTGTTGCGTCAGAATGGCTGCAACGGGCGAGGGACCATGCTTTCAATGTGGATACGTGTCCGCTTCGGGAAAGAATCATGAATTCGGTATAGTGTCATGAATTTATGAATTCGGCGTAAATTCGGCCTTCAGGATGAAATGAAAAAGCTTGACGAAAAGGAAGGCGCTCTGTTAGAATAGAAAAGCGCCTTGCGGAATCCGTGTGGCGGAGGCTTGAAAACCGGTTCGCCGGATGGTTTCCGGTGCATGGTCCTTTCGGTTGTCATGGCGGCGTAGCTCAGTTGGCTAGAGCATTCGGTTCATACCCGAAGTGTCGTTGGTTCAAATCCGACCGCCGCTACCATAATCTTTGAAAGAATCGCTGCACCTTCTTTCACGGGGGCCGGGGTTTTTACTGCAAGGCAACCGGAAAGACAGGCGCAGCGATTGTTTTCAAGAGTCAAGGTTCCTGAAGGAACTAACGGCAAAGCAGATGCACAGGATTCCTGCACTTCTGCCAGCCTGGTGGCCCTTCATGCATGGCCCCATGGTCAAGAGGTCAAGACACGGCCCTTTCAAGGCTGTAACGGGGGTTCAATTCCCCCTGGGGTCACCAGTAGAAGCTGTCTCGAAGGAGACAGCTTTTTTCATGCTTTTTTGGTGCTTGATTTGAAGCGCAATGAAAAGTCAGATTCCTATTCTTTTCGCCCTGGCAAAATAAAACAGATATTCCTGGGCAAGGCCTGCCAGATGCCCCCATCGCTCCTGCGCATAAAAGCGGAGTGATTCCGTCGTGCCTCCGGAATCCGGATACAGCGCGCCCATGACTCTGAGGACCCATCGGTCCACGGGAAAGGCGGAACGATGGATGCCTGAAAAGAGGAGGGCGCATTCCGCCACTTTCACTCCGACCCCATGCAGTGTGAGAAGGCAATCCAATGCCGTCGGATATGGCAGAGAGGATAACTTGGACAAGTTCACCGCTCCCTCCTGAATCTGTCTGGATGTTTTCAACAAGTAGGCATTGCGGTATCCTGCCCTGCACACGTCCATTTCACATGGACTTAGGCCAGCCAGGACATCCGGGGCAGGGAATGCATGCAGGGTTGATCCTTCAAATAGGATGGATTCGCCAAAACAGCAGCACAGGGTATCCACAATAGTCCGGATTCGAGGGATTCCATTATTCTGGGAGATGAGGAAGGTAATCAGGGTTTCCCATGGGTCCTGGCGAAGAAGGCGCAAACCATTTCCAAATTCGATTGCTTCAGCCATGACCTCATCGGAAATAGACAATTCCTGTTTCCAGGCATCGTAATCTTCATCCAGATCGAGGTAGGGCACCCAAAAAGATCGGATTTCCTCAGCCGTCGTTCCGAAAGCCGTGAGAAAACAGCCGTCCCATCGGAGCCGAATCGCGCGGGAACCGGCCAGGCCAAGCCAATCCCCGGATTCAGTACGATTCCAGCGGAAGCACTGTCCACATAGGAAGGTATGATCGGGATCGAAGTTCCTGATAGGCCCCATCAGGATCGACCCATCAGTTTTAGAGACTATGCGGACCGTTCCGTCATCCATTTTGTCATCCATTTTGTCATCCATTTTGTCATCCATTTTGTCA
>CAZFWQ010000146.1:0-9154 GCA_964522755.1 uncultured Oscillospiraceae bacterium
TTTTGTCCCGATAATTAACTCGACCAGGGGGTGACATTTTCACATGTTATTGACAACGCGTGCGTGGAGCGGCATAGGTGAAGCATCAGGCTCCGAAAAAGGTAGGCGATTGGAATATATTGTTATATCACGGCCAGTGCTGCTATCTTTCGGCACTCTTATTGGTAAGAATCAGGCGCAGAACATACTTTGGCTGACAGGAATTCTGCCGTGTGGCCTTTTTGTTCACGACAAATAAGCCTTTTCAGGCTTTCTTCATTCTTTTTCTGCTTTTTTCCAATCAGTAAACCAACCTGAACTGGTATTTTTCAGAAACGGCCTTTTGCAGGCCAACCGCATCCAACAGACTTCCGGAGATGACCCGGTTCATACGATCGATGAAACCACGGATTCCATATTTTTTTACTCGTACGTTCAGTATTTCCGAATTGGCAGCCATGACGTTTAAAAACCGGCCAATCTTCATTAGGTAATGGTATCCTTCCATGGCATTCCAGGTGTAGGAATAGCAATGCTCATATTCGTATCCCTGGTGCTTTTCCGTCAGAATGTTGTTTTCTATCATCCAACGGTATCTTCCCATTCGAGTGCACCGTTCATAAATATTCCGGCCGGACAGTGGAACAGATGAAATCCAGCAATAGCGGGTGCTTTTTTTCTCAATCTTGCCCGTACTCCGGCTATGCCTTTCTTCCCAGCTTTCCAGGCAATACACCACATGAATTGTTTCCCGAAATGTTCTTTTCTCACCATATTCATATTCAATGCCGTTTGCCCACACATACTCCTGGACGCGATCGCCCCAGAGAACATTTCGGCTGTTTTCAGGGGCAAAACACATCAATGACATTGCTTCATGCCACACTTCCGGCAAAGCTCCCTCTTTCAGCGTAATCATGTATCCCCAACCATAGTTTCGGCATGTTTTTATAACAGGGCCACATGCATACAAACCATCAACCAGCAAAGTGACCTTCATCTTCGGGAAAATACTCTTGATCCGTTGCGCCAGCCTCGTGAATGCTTTCCGTTCACAATCCTGCTTGCTGACGCCCTCCACGTAGTTCTCGTTCTTCAGGAATTCACTCAATAGTGGAAGTGTGACGCCATTTCCCATCACAAGGACAGACTCCAAAACATAAACGTAGTATTGCGGCTTTTTCTCTTCCCCGGCATGTCGATTCAAACAGTTTTCATCCCATTGGTAGTCCCGAAACAACTTTTGTGTCCCGTCAATGGCTATCAGGTAATTTCCTTTCACCAGAAGGTTTCGGAACTTTTTCTTTCGGATGAGATCCTTCAGCAGTTCTACCATGCTCATCTGGATGTCCTCAACAACGGTCACTTCAAGAAACCGTGCCAAGGTATCGGCATGAGGCATGGTTTCCAACTCCGGAAACATATTCTGCAGATTCTCGAATTTGATTCGGTCCATGGATCGGTTGACCTCACGCCGGGAGCCCATCTGCTGCACAAACATCAGAATTCCATACAACAGCAGCACGGTATGCTTGTGTGTGATTCGTTCCACTTGTCTGTGATCCGGGATCCGGCTCAGCTTTTGCAGCAGTCCCGGCAACATCTTGCGGTACACTTTTACTGCATCTTCCATCATTTCCTGCTTCGCTTCCACTTCATCTTCTGTACAGAGCAACATATTCACCCGATTTGGCAATGAGGCTTTCTTTTTCCGCACCTTGAATTCCATCCGGATGCTCTTTCCACTCCGAATTTGTTCCAACATCTTTGCTTCCCGATCACTTTGCTTGTTCTGCTGCTTTATCCTATTGCTCATCCGGGTTCACCGCCTTGTATGGCTTTTCTCCACGGAGGCACTCTTTGAAATCCTTTTGCAGCGGGTACATGAAGACGGCTTTCCGGGACAGGGCACCTTCGTTCTTGCGATCCATACGGCCACGCCCTTGTGTTTCACCCAATTGCAGCCAATTTGCCGCTTTGTAACACGTCCCTTTGAAATGCTCCAAGTCCACAAAGGTTTCAAGCAGTACGGGTGCGTAGCAGTACTCCCTCAACCAGTCACCTTGAATTTGCCTGGCAGCTGTCGCCAGCGCTTTACTGGCCAAATTCCTGATGTGTACCCACGGGAATAACAGAAAACGACTGTTGTTCACGATCAGGTGCAAACGCTGTTTTCGGTCTTCAACGCTCCATCCTATCCATTTGTCCCGCTCACTTAAAGCCCATGCTGAGGCTGAAAACTGCAAACATCCCAAATCCCGGTTGCCAGACCGGATGAAATAGTGAAGCCTGGACCCGAAAACCTTTTTGTCCCCGAGCATATGATACTGATCAACACAGGCACGCCAGCGTTTCAAGCTTTCGCCGGGGCGTGCTATATCAAGAACGACAGGCGCATATTCATTTGCACTGCCATTGAGGTCTGCGCCTGCTTCTATGGAAGAAGACATTGAAGCCTTTTTCCTTTTTGACGAAACTCTTAATGGGGGCGGTACGAGAACACCTTCGGTCTCCAATTGCGCCAGCATCTCCATGCACTGCGGAATCTTTGCACGGCCTGCCGGGGTCAACCAATCCAGCGTTTCACAGATTGTCGCTGCCAATTCGCTTCTCGTCAGTTGAGGGTATCTTTTTCGAGTCCATCTGATTGTCTCGATGTCATCAGGGCTGAATGCCCTGCCGGAAAACACTCTGATAGCATGTTCCAAGATGAGTCACCCACCTCTCCCATGCTATCATACAGAAATCGATGCCCTTTGTCCAGTAGCAGTTTGCGAAAAAATAAAAACCGAACTCCCTGAAATCAGCTGATTTCAAGGAGCTCAGTTTGATGCTTCACCTATGGTGGAGCGGATTCCAGATAAGGATTCCTCTTCCTTATGGAATCAGCCAAACCTGCGGTTACTCGTACTGCATGTTTTCTCTTCCGCTTTTCAAGGGCAATTCTTAACCTGAAGTTATGAATATCCCCACCCATGTGTAGAAGTTCGCTGTCTTAAATGTACCCGATTCTGGTCTCTGAATCTGGAACCGTTTGATCTCGCAAAGAATCTTTCCGGAAAGTGTTGCTGATGCTACCGAATTCACAATCGGCAACCCCCATAATAAAAGCAGGGTCACCATTTCACATCTGGGAATTGAATAGCGATTTCGATGATGAAAACCAAAACTGAAGGAGGTTTCGATTATGAAAAACATAGAGTTTTCAAAGGTGCTCGAACTGGAATCACTGGTTTCCTATCAGAAAGGCCAGGTTGTCAGCAAGACATTGTCTCAGAACAAAGCCATGAGCATGACCCTGTTCGCATTCGACAAGGAAGAGGAAATAGGTACGCACGCATCGGGTGGAGATGCCATGGTATACATCATGGATGGCGCTGCGAAGATTACAATTGGCAAAGATGTTTTCACCGTCAAAAAAGGAGAGACTATTGTCATGCCCTCCGGAATTCCACATAACCTTGTTGCAGTTGAACCGTTTAAAATGCTGCTGGTTGTCGTTTTCTAGAAGCGGCAGGTCCTGACGGATGCTGTTGGTTGTCGTTTTCTAGAAGCGGTTGATCCTGAGATGCTGCTGGTTGTCGTTTTCCATCAGAAGCTGATCTTCTTTTTGCTTCGGCAATACCTTCCCGGTTGCTGATGAATTCATTCATGCCGTTTCCCGCATTATTCCGGAAAAAGGCCCGCACATCGTCATGGTGTGCGGGCCTTCAGTTTATGAATCATGAGTCACATATAAGCTCAGAATCCGTTCAATCCGTACAATCCATACAATCCGTACAATCCGTACAATCAATGACAATCCGTACAGTCTGTGTCAATCCATCCATTCAATGACGTGATGTACGCCCTCGGTCTCCGCCGGAACGGTACCCGCCGCGACCCGGTGCGCGAGGTGCAGCAGATCCCGACGAACCGCGGTCATCTTCATTTCGGCCCCCTGAACGCCCCTCATTGTTGTAAGGACGTCCTTCGCCGCCGTAGGGACGGCTTTCTCCGGTGCTGCGTCCACCGACGCGGCCGGATTCCCGATCGCGGCTCCTGGTAGGCTCAATGGTGACGCGCTGACCGCGGATCTGGGCGTTCCGCATGATGGATATCACTTCCCGCGCACTTTCAACCGGCACTTCCACACAGGTAGTGCGGTCATAAATCTCGATGGAACCTATGGCACGACCGCTGATGCCGGTTTCTCCGGCAATGGCTCCAACAATGTCCCTCGGAGTGATGCGGTCTTCCCGTCCCATGTTCACGATAAGGCGAATCATGCCGTTGTGATCAGGTTCCGGCAGTTCTATGCTGGCTTCCTTCGTAACTTCGGCAAGATTGGTTCCCATTTGCATTGATAGCAGCACGGCTGCCACGTCCAATGCCGTGAATTCCTCTCCCATTATCTGCTCGACCGTACGGCTGTAGCGCTCAAACCCGCCGTTGGCAAGCATTTCGCGAAGCTGTTCGGTCAGTTTCAGAAGCTTGGACCCTTCCACGTCATCCTGTGTAGGCATGCGCTGCAGGGTGATTTTCACATTGGCATACCGCATGATGTCCCGCAATTCGTAAGAATCGTTGCGGCCGGATACGAAGGAAAAGGCGCGACCTGTCTTTCCGGCACGGGCTGTCCGGCCGATGCGGTGCACATAATATTCCTCATCCTGGGGAATGTCGTAGTTGAATACGATGTCGATATTGTCGACATCAATTCCGCGTGCGGCAACATCAGTAGCTACCAGCAGCTGGAGGTGCCCGGAACGGAATTTATCCATGACCCGGTCCCGGGAGGATTGCTTCAAATCTCCATGCAGAGCGTCTGCCTGGTAACCCTGCAGCTGCAGGGCGGAAACCAGATCATCCACTCGTTTTTTCGTGTTGCAGAAGATCAGCGCAAGCTTGGGATCATACAGGTCTATCAGCCGCGTTAGCGCTTCATTCTTGCGGGCTCCGGCCACTTCGAAGTACGATTGCTCGATGGTGGGCACTGTCATCTGCTTGTGAACCGACATCACGGTTTCGGGATTCTTCTGGAACCGTTTCGTGATGGCCAGGATCTCAGGAGACATGGTTGCAGAAAACAGGACCGTCTGGCGATCTGTCGGTGTATCCTGCAGAATGGTTTCAATGTCTTCACGGAAACCCATGTTCAGCATTCATCCGCTTCGTCGAGAATGACCGTGGAGAGTGCATCCACCTTCAGTGTGCCCCGGCGCATGTGATCCATGACGCGTCCCGGCGTGCCGATGACGATGTGGGCACCCAGCCGGAGGCCCATGATTTGCCTGTCTATGGACTGGCCGCCGTAGATCGGGAGAATGCGGATGCCGCGTTTGTGGCGCCCGAACTTCTTCATCTCTTCGCAGGCCTGGACGGCAAGTTCGCGGGTAGGGCATAGGATAAGCACTTGAAGGTGCTTCTGGTGGGGATCCACCTGTTCGATGGCGGGAATGCCGAAGGCCGCGGTCTTGCCGGATCCGGTCTGGGATTGGCCAAGCACGTCGCGGCGCGCGAGCAGGAAGGGGATGGTGGCGGTTTGGATGGGGGTGGCTTCTTCGAAGCCGAGGTCCTCGATTGCTTTCAAGACTTCACTTGAAAGGCCGAGTTCACTAAAGGGCAATCGGTTCATGCGTTCACGCTCTTTCCTCAATATTTGCAGAACGGCTTTTGCCTAACCCAACCGTCTGTGATACCCAAGGAAATGCGCACTGCCAGATTTATGCGTCATTGTGGAACAGAACTATGGATTCGAAAGCAAAAAGTCCGGATTCACCGGCTCTCCAGTCGCAGTCTTAAATTTTACAGGAACACAGGAGTAACGTCAAGTAGAACATCACGTGCTTATTTGCTCGTTCTTTGTGTATATTTTCGGTGCATATTTTCGTGTATATTTTCTGAGTAAATTTTCGGCATATTTCCATTATATCTATTTGTGAATTTTCATCCGGCCGATTCCAGGTTGTCGAACACACCGAGTGACAGCATGAACATCGTCACGGCGGCGATGAAAGCCCATCCCCCGAACGCCAGTACCATGAGGATCGTGCTTCCCGTCAGCATGCCGACGACAACGACGGCACCGATGCCGGGAACAAGGATCAACATGATGAAGATCAGCTTCAGGAATACCATCAGGCCCTTTGCGTGCACGGCGCCGAACAACCGCCTCGCCAGCACGTCTCCATACAGGAATACGGCGCCGAACATCATGTAGCTGACGATGCACCCCAGTACCGTCGCCACATCGGCCTTGAAAAGAAAACCGGCCAGCACAAACAGAATCGTGCCGTCCAGAAGGTTCTTGATGTGTTCAGCCATCGTGGCGAAGAAAAGTTTTTCCGCCGTTGACACGGGAATCAGGAAAATGAACGGCTTTCCGAGTTCCAATGACCACCGGCCCTGGATGGAAAAGAAGAACAGCATGTACACGCTGAAGGCCAGTATCGAAAACATCGAGATGAACCCGTCCGTCTCGGCTTCTGGCGGCATGAACAGTTTGAAGGCAACGCTTGCCGCCACGACTGTCACCGTTGTCCTGTCCACGAAAAGAATCCAGGCTGTTTTCCGCATTTCCAGCATCGATTTCGAAAAGATGGCAGTCCCGCCGGAACCTGAAATTCCCTGGCGGATGCCCTTTTTCACCTTCAAGCCGAACTGAAGGTTCCGGCCATCCTTTTTTGCCGCCCGCGCGGCTTCCGAATACTCCGTGGCTTCCAGGACCTCTTCATAATAATCAAGGTTCATCCTGTATATCAAAACCGTGAAACCTGCCACAAAGGCGACGGTCAAGCCGATGCCCATCCAGAAGGCAGGAGTGATGCCGTCCACGGCCGCGGAAACAACCATCTTGATCCAGCCGATGAAAGGGATCCAATTCACCGCATCCTGATCCAGCATGCCAGTCAAGGCTGGCGCAAGCTGCCTTGTCAGCGCAAGTTTCCAAAGAAATCCAGCCACGACCAGAAGGGCCGCCCCGTCAATGAGCGCTTTTCCGAGTTTTCTTCTTCCGGCGGACTTTGAGGCCCAGGAATACATCAGCATGGCGAAAACAGGATAGGCAAACATGAACATGAGGACGGCGATCATGATGATGAATGGACCGAATGGCTTCATCACGAAATTGTTCTTCAGGTTTGGAATCTGGAAGAGGGCGATCATCATCAGGAAGAGTGTTCCCCCGATCTGCCTTACAAATCCGTAAATCAGCACCTGATTGGGCCTGAAGGGTGCCGGAAATAGAAAATTGACGTCCGCCATGCGGAAATATGTGCTTCCCTTGTCGATGCCCAACCGGAGGGAGAAGTAGATGACGGCCGAGAACACGCCCGTCGTCACCGCGCGGAACATGGATGGCGAACCGCGATTCAGCGTTCCGGAAGGCATGAGGAAGGTAGCCGCTATCATCAGGATGACGAACAAGGCCACAAAAATATATCCGACAAGGATCAGCGGCTTTTTAAAAATGCCTTTCACTGTGTTGGCAAGCGTTCGGCGGATCAAATAAACCAGGGGGCTCATGAGCGTGCCTCCTTGGCAGCGTCGGCCGCCGGCAGGGCGGACCCAAGTTTCTCCGGTTCGGATTCCGTCATCTGGAAAAACACGGATTCCAGGTCTTCCCCGTTGCGTTCAAGCTCCTCGCGGGTACGGCTGAGAATGATTTCACCCTTGTTCATAATCAGGACCCGGTCCCAAACTTCCTCGATGCTGTCCATCATATGGGTGCTGATCAGCAGTGCGCAGCCCGCTTCCCGCAATTCCACGAAGATGGCCTTCAGTTCCTTGATGGCTTTGGGGTCAAGGCCAATCATCGGTTCATCAAACATGATCATGGCGGGTTTTATGATCAGTGCGCAGCAAAGGCTGACCTTCTGCTGCATGCCCTTTGATAGCTCCTTGCCCACCTTTGTCTTTTTGTCATCAAGATCAAAGCGCCGCAAAAGGACTTCCGCATTTTCACGCCATTCCGCGCCCAATCGATAGGCCAGTGCGATGAACTCCAAATGTTCCCATACTGTGAGCGCATCGTAGAGGGCCGGCGATTCAGGGACATATCCGAATCGCCGCTTGGCCTCCAGCGACTTATTCGGAAAGCCGTCGATGCGAATTTCCCCGTCGAACTTCAGGAGGCCCGCGATCGATTTGATGGTAGTGCTTTTCCCGGCACCATTGGGTCCCAGAAGCACAGCCACTTCACCGGCTTTCACACGGAAGCTCGCATTTCGCACCGCAAGCGTCCTGTCATACTTTTTTGTCAGGTTCTGCACATTCAGCATGGTTTTCTCCTGACTGCACGATGAGGGTGAACCGGCGATGATTCATTTCATTCATCCAGCATGAGTCCGAGCCGGCACGCCATTCAATTCATCATGCGTTCGCCCCGCAGCACTTCTTGTATTTCTTGCCGCTGCCGCAAGGACAAGGATCGTTTCTACCCACTTTTTCACTTGTTGCCCGATGGTCCTGGCCATATTGCCTGCGAATATCCCGACGGACATCTTCCGACAGGATGCTGTTCCACTCGGGAAGGCCATACAGCCAGTTGGCCTTGGCGACCAGCATATTGTAAAAAAGCTTCTCAGGGATGATTTCCAGCCGGATTTCCGAGGTTTCCGACAGATCCGCGAGTTCCAGCGGGACGGCCAGACTTGTGTTGATCCCCTCCAGAAAACCTATGAAAGTGACGGCATCCATCCCCGATTCCACTGCCAGGTCCGCAAGCGTCCCCTCCAGAATATAACGGTGTCCTGCCAGGATAGTCTTATACGCGACGGTTTCCAGTTCATAGTATTTCGTGATGAAATCCGAACGGTCCTTTGAATCATCCTGCTGCTCGAACCGTTCCTGCCACATTTCAACCAAATTCATTTCAATACTTCCTTTCATTATCCTCGAAGTCATGGCTTTCGAATTCTAAATGACTCGTGTCCCTGGAAATCATGACTGCCCCCAATCATTTAAAACGCCCTACAGCAGGGCTCCGGTCCTTTTAAAAGAAGGGGCAGTAATGATTTACAGGGACTTGGGACCCTCTGAATCATGACTGCCCCCAATCATTTAAAACGCCCTACAGCAGGGCTCCGGTCCTTTTAAAAGAAGGGGCAGTAATGATTTACAGGGACTTGGGACCCTCTGAATCATGACTGCCCCCAATCATTTAAAACGCCCTACAGCAGGGCTCCGGTCCTTT
>CAZFWQ010000147.1:0-9129 GCA_964522755.1 uncultured Oscillospiraceae bacterium
CATTGTGGAAAGAGCCGCGCTAGATGCGGTGGCAGTCACGCTTGAACGCAAGGGAAGGGAGTTGGGTACGGAAATCTATGTCATAGCGGATGAACCTTATGTCGGCATTGTCTATGACGGTGCCGTGGTGCCGAATGTGATGTCGATTTTCCGAAATGCCATTGTCGTGAATTCGTTCAGCAAGTCCCTTGCGCTCCCGGGTGAGCGAATCGGATATATCGCAGCGTCCAGCCGCATTTCCTCCGTTTCGACCCTGATGGGGGCATTGGTTTCCCTGAACCGGACGCTTGGGTTTGTGAATGCACCTGCCCTGTTTCAACGCGTGATTGCAGAGAATCTGGATGTGACGGTAGATACGGAGTTCTATAAAATCCGCAGGGACATGCTCTTCAACCATCTCACTTCCATCGGGTTCTCCTGCATGAAACCGGGTGGTGCTTTCTACCTGTTCCCGAAATCACCGATTCCTGATGATGTGGCGTTTGCGAAGAATGCAGTCAAGTACAACCTTCTCATTGTTCCCGGAAGCGGTTTCGGTTGTCCGGGCCATTTCCGCCTGTCCTACTGCGTGAACCTCGGTACGATTGAGCGGTCGTTGCCGGCCTTCACGAAACTGGCCGCGGAGTATGGGATGAAGCCTGATGGAGGTCGATGAACAAAAACCGTCATGTTTTTATGAAAATCAATGAAAGGGAGCGATACACGCATTTACTTCAGCGTGTCCCATCTGCTCTCGCATGGGCGGGTTTATTGGCTTTCTACCTGTTCCTGGTCGTTTTAGGAGGTTATACGTCGCATGCCGGACCGGCTCCGCTTGCTGTCAAGGGGGTTCTGGATCTTCGGCAGTATGATTTCGAAAAAAGCGGCCCTGTTGCCTTGTCTGGTGAATGGGTGTTTTTTTGGGACAGCCTGCAGGATGGCACCGGTATCATCGCATTGGATGAGCTGGAAAAAAAAGCAAATCTGCCTGCGGGAATCCAGCATGTCCCGGGAGACTGGATGCTGGCATCGGATGGGAATCGTCTTCCCGATCATGGTCAGGCCACATATGCCCTCCGAATCCTGCTGCCCTATGGAAACGGCACGCTGGCGCTTAAGACAGGGGGGATCCGCATGGCGTCGAGAGTGTTTGCCAACGGACGCTTCCTGTTCGGGAATGGCGTTCCGGAGGCGGACCTCTATTCCATGCGCAATGTTCCCGGCTTTTCAGCCGTTCCATGGAACTCTGAAGAGCTTCTTGTAGTGATTCAGGTGGCAGACCGCGACTACAGGCGCGGCGGCATCCAGCAGGACGTGCTTCTGGGTCTTGAACAACAGATGCTGCTCCGCCATATGCAGGCTATCCTGATGGATTTCCTGCCCGGCTTGCTCCTGCTGATATTGGGCATCACGCTTGCCTTGTTTCAGAAACATGAACAAAGAATCATTGGATTGCGCCTATTGGGCATGTTCTGCCTTATCATCGCCTTTTATTCGCTGAACCAGAATTCGAAAGTGCTTTCGCTTGTTTTCCCCGACATCCCCTATGAAATCCTCCTCCGCCTGAAGATCGCCCTTTTTGACGCAGGGGTTGTCATCGGCATGATTTTTGTGCGGATCACCTTTCCGAAAAAAGTTCCCGTACCACTGGTCTGGACGGTGGGCATCATTTATGCCGGAGCGACGTTCCTGGCGGTACTTGGTCCATTGTCGCTATATGGCGCCATCGAAACCATCCTGGACATGGCGTCTCTCCCCGTCGTCGTCATCCTGATTTGGGCATTTGCACGCCTTCTCGTTGTCCGTCATTACCCGGACAAGAAGATTCTGGGCTGGATTCGCTACGGAAGCGGATTCTTGACGCTCCTGCTGTACGTATTCCTTAGCAATCTTGTCCTGAACCAGTCGGAACAGTACTCGGCCCTTACCGCAGCATGCCTGGTATTCTTTTTGATAAGCCTTGCCCTGATGCTTGTGCAGGAATACCGCCAGTCCGTGCTGCGGGTCGAGATGACACGCCTTCAGCTGGATCGCGTGGGCAAGATGAAGGATGAAGTCCTGGTCCATACCACTCATGAACTGAAGACGCCCCTGCACAGCATCATCCAGATGACGCAGGCCCTGCTGGACGGCCGGATGGGTCCGATCTCGGAAGAACAGGACCGCAATCTGCGGTTCACCATATCCACGGCAAAACGCATGTCATCCATGATCTTCGACATCATAGATTTCGAGAACGTCAAGAACGGGATGCTGGTTCTTGATCTTACACAATTTGACATCAGCAGCCCGCTCCGCACGGTGGTCGAAGTGATGCAGTACCTGTACAGGGAGAAGGGCATCCGCCTGATCAACCATGTGCCGGACTATACCCACCGGGTGCTAGGTGACATATATCGCCTGAGACAGGTTTTCTACAACCTGATCGGCAACGCGCTAAAGTACACTGAATCTGGTGAAGTCATCCTGACGTCATCCGGTAAGGACGGGAAAGTCCTGATTCATGTGTCGGATACGGGCATCGGGATTGAAAAAGAGGATATTGAACGGATCTTCGAACCTCATTCGCGGGGTGTCCGCCAGACCGGCCCGCAATCCGGTTCCGCGGGACTGGGGCTTTCCATCGCGAGACAGCTCATTCGACAGATGGGGGGCGACGTATGGGTCTCCCGGAGCGCTCCAGGTCAGGGTGCTGAATTCACCATTTCCCTGTCGACGGAAGATATTGAAACGGGAGGCGCACAGGCTGGAAGCGACACACGTTCGGGATTGCATCCGGCAATGACAACCTCAGGCACTCCTCCAACAGAGGAACGGGAGAGTGGTTCCCGTAGTCGGCAGGACTTGCAGGATAAGCCTGAAGTCTCGGCAAATGGCAATGCGGAGGGCATGACCATTCTCGTGGTCGATGGTGACGTGGTGTTTTCCATGGGTATTGCCGACCTTCTCACCGGCAAGGGATATCGGGTGCGCGTGGCTCATTCGGGTGAACAGGCCCTGCGGGAGCTTAAGCGGGATATCCATGTCGGGATGGTGCTGCTGGAAGTGATGATGCCCGGCATGTCGGGATACGAGGCATGCCGAAGGATCAGGGAGAGCAGGACCCTGTTTGAGTTGCCTGTCGTCCTTATGCTTTCGGCCATCCTGCCGGAAGACCTGGAAACAGGAATGGATGCAGGGGCGAACGACTTTCTGGTCAAACCGTTCGAAGAGCAGGCACTTCTGGCGCGCGTGAAAACGCTGTACCAGCTGAAACAGGTTACAAACAGGGCCCTGCAGGCGGAAACAGCCTTCCTCCACGCGCAGATCAAGCCCCATTTCCTATACAACGCACTCAGCGTCATCATGGCACTGTGTTACAGCGACGGACCCGAGGCGGGTAGGCTGCTGGGTGAGTTCAGCAACTACATCCGCCTCAGCTTTGATGTGGACCCTTATATTGGCGTGGTAAGCCTCAAAAGGGAGTTGTCACTGGTCCGGTCCTATGTTGTCATACAAAAGGCCAGATTCGGCAAGAGGCTTGAATATGTCCTCGACGTGCCGCCGGATTGCCTGGAGGTGCGCGTGCCAGCCCTTTCCCTGCAGCCGTTGGTGGAAAATGCCATCCGTCACGGTCTGATGCGGCGCATGGAAGGCGGGTGCGTTTCGCTGACTGCGGAACGGGATGGGCAGTGGCTGGCAGTCCGCGTTTCGGACAACGGAACGGGCATGGACGAAACAACGCTGGCATCGCTCCTTCTCCTGTCGAACACGGGCGGCGTGGGACTCAGGAATATCCACAGACGGCTCATGAACCTCTATGGGGTCGGGCTGAACATTGAGAGCCGCCTTGGCGAAGGTACCACCGTCATCATGCGGATCCCGGCAACATGGGCGTCCGACGGACCGGAAGAAGAGGCTGAAAATGAAAGATGAACGCCCAGTTTCCCCGGGAATTTCCGGATTCACGGCGATGGTGGTCGATGACGAACTTCCGACGCTGGCCTGGGTTGCCCAGTTGCTTCGGAAATCCGGTCGCGTAACGGTATCAGGTGAGTATGACAATCCGCTGGTGGCCCTGCGCGATATCCGTGCCGGAAAACCGGACCTCGTCTTTCTTGATATCGAGATGCCGGGCATGAATGGCCTGGAACTGGCTGAACTGCTCAGCACCGATCCACAGCCCCCGGAAGTGGTCTTCATCACGGCATACAACCGTTACGCAATGGAGGCATTCAAGGTCAATGCCGTCGATTATCTGTTGAAGCCGGTGCTTGAAGGGGATTTGAAGCATGTTCTCGACAGGATTGAACTTCGCAGGTCGAGGGTATCGGTACGATTCAGCCAGTCCGGCACAATGGGATACAGCGAGGAATCCTCCCGTGTGAACGGAGCCGCGTTGGAGACCGGGGGAGTCGGGCAGCCTTTCGGGGTGATCAATGACATCCGGCTGTTCGGCACTTTTCAAATGCAGACGGGGAGTCCTCCCGCCAAGGTCAGATTCGCCACTGCGAAAGCCGAAAGCCTTCTTGGCTGGCTGTTGACCAGCAGGGACCGGGGAGGAGTGCCCAAATGGCAATTGATAGACGTTTTCTGGCCGGACCGGGATGATGAAAAAGGAGAAGTGAACCTGCGCAGCACGGTGTTCAGGCTGAACCGCACCCTTCGTGAATGCGGCGCCGGCATGCGGGTTGTGCCGACGCACGGCGGATACGAGCTGGAAGGGTATCCCGTCATCACCGATCTGGAAACATATGTCGGGCTGATGCAGAACCGTGACCTGAAGGGCCTTGCGGAATGGCTTGCCCACTGGGACGGTCAGTTTCTGGAAAACATTGCGGACCCTTGGGCTGGGACGCTTCGGGAACGCGTCCGGCTGCAGATGGCTGAAGCAGGCCGTCTTATCGCAGAAGATGCGCTTGCGGGCAGATTCCCGCCATGGGACGCCCTGACTGCCGTGGAAGCCGTCTGGAAGCAGGAACCTTATGATGAGAGCCTTCAGACAGCGCTGATGCGGCTTTTGAGAAAAACCAGGGGGCGGGATGCCGTCATGGTCTGGTATCACGACCTTGTCCTGCAGCTGCGGGAGGAGCTCGGGGTGCCTCCGACAATGGAAGTGGAGAACACATATAGGGAAATGAGTCTGGATTGATTTGAATGACTATGGAACCTAAGAGAATGAGTCTGGATTGATTTATAGTACTATGTAACCTAAGAAAATGAGTCTGGATTGATGAAAAGGACTCAAAACAAAAGAAAATGATTCTGGATTGATGAAAAGGACAAAGGAGCCGCCTCGGAAGAGGCGGGTTTTTTTGCGTTCATCACATGTCATTTCCGATCGATTGGTCTCGCGGCCTATTGAATCCAGGAGGAAGTCCCATTCGGTTGGTCCTGCCGGCCTATTGCTTTTTTGCGATGCAACGGATTTGCAACGGCGGACATGATAGTTTTATCTGGAAAGTCCGAGGAGGGCAGATTGCCTAAGGAGGAGAAACATGACCCATGCCATTGTACAATCGCCGGACAGCGGGACCCTGCTGATGATTGCCGGCGCGCTGCTTGAAACGGATTGGACCGGTCCTGTCCATTTGTGCAGGGACCTGGGACCATTCCGTGAAATCCTTGATGCCACGCAGTACGCCCTTGTGTTCCAGGACATCGGGAACGACACGCCGGAAGCGATGGCCCTGGCTGAAAAAACATTGCAGCGGCGGCCGGAACTTGTCTGGACCATGATGGCGGAGAATGAAAACCATGCGTTGGAAGCCTTGCAGATGGGGGTAGACGAATACCTGGTCAAACCGGTCTCCAAACCGCAGTTTCGGCATATCAGGCTCAAGCACCGGGTCATGAGGCCCGCCGCGAACCAATGCCGCTAAACGGATACGAAGCACGGTGGACCGGATTCATGAGTGTAAAACGGATATTGCGAACAGTATGTTATCTATCCATAACAGTTCCGGCACAAAAGCAGATTGCACGAAGCAAGATGGTAACCAAATCGATGAAAGGCATGAGGGAGAGAGAATGAAAAGAAGAATGATCGAACGATTCTTGAGCAGTTTCCTTATATTGTGTTTGCTGATGACTCTAATGCCGACACTGGCAGCAGCGACCAACTTCACATTCGTCGGGAATGCTACAAGCAACAAGATATACAATATCCTTACCGAGCTGAATTCACCGCCAGCGACTTACAGCCATTATGTTATTGCCAAAGGGGATGCCATTGCAACAGGATACTACAACCAGTCATCAAATCTGGTTCAGGTGTATCTGGGAGCAAGTCCCGACTCATCATCCGGTAACTACATCGCTAGAAGTGGCGACACTACCTACCAAGTCTTGAATTCCTCACAATCTGCAGCATTCGCGGCCCTATTCGACAGCTGCGGAGGAACACTGGCCTATAATGCTGCAGGAGTCCAGTATTCATGCATAGGCGGCGCGTTTGTAAACGTGGGAGTGCACCTATATACATCAAAAGAATTCACACTCACCTCTGCCGTCGTGACCTATGCCAGCGACATCTATGCGGTGGGTACGCAGGCAACCAAATCAATGGTCAGTTCCGCCATCGGTACGTTTACAAACGGAAGCGATACGGTCACTGCATCTCTTGACATAAGCGGAGCAAACTGGACGCTTGCGGCCCATCATGTAAACGGCACCAATGACTCCACCTTCACCGCCCCCAGCGACACGCTTCAGATTTCATACAGCGGGGCAGGTATTCTCACGAACGGCCCCAACATGGGATACACGATCACATTCACGAAAAGCCCCTCCAGTTCCGGCGCCACAACAACGATGACCAAGTACTCCGGCACCGCGATCAACGTTCCCGACGGCGACGGGGGCACATGGCTGGGCCACACCTTCAAGGGCTGGACGCTTACATCAGGATCGGGCACCGTCAACTACGCGCCTGGCGCCGCATTCAATACGGACGCAAGCACCACGCTCTACGCCGTGTGGGAGTGGACAACCTATCCAGTCACCTATGACGCCAATCTTGGCACCGGGGCACCTGGCAGCCAGATAAAGACCTGGGGCGTCAGTCTGGCCCTCAGCAGCACCCTGCCCAACCGGGAGGGCTATTCCTTCATAGGCTGGAACACTGCTTCAGACGGAACGGGAACCGCCTACAACTTCGGCTCGACATACACGGGTAACGCGGATCTTAATCTCTACGCACAGTGGATGGCTGAAACCTATACCATCGTCACATACAATGCAAACGGCGGCGCGGGAGCACCCGGCAGCCAGAACGCGAACTATGCGGCTACGATTACGCTGAGCTCGACAACGCCCACCCGCAGCGGATACAGTTTCGTTGGCTGGGCTGCGGACGCTGCGGCCGAGTCGGCTGCCCATGCTGCGGGCGGGAGCTATACCGCATGGGGGAGTGAAACCCTCTACGCCATATGGCAGAGCGTGACCGATACCGTGAGTTACAATGCGAACGGCGGCAGCGGTGCTCCTTCCAGCCAGAACAAGACGCCGGGTGTAGACCTGACGCTGAGTGCAACGGCACCGACAAAGACCGGATATTCATTCAAGGGTTGGTCAACGGCTGTAAATGGTGCAGTAGCATATGGTACGGGCGTTATCTATACCGCGGAAGCCAGCATAGTCCTTTATGCCGTGTGGGAAGCCGACACCTATGCGGTGACTTATAACGACAACATCGCCGGTGAGCTTGTCACGGTTCCGGAGATCCAGACAAAGACCTATGGCACAAGCCTGGCTCTCGGCAACGTCGTACCCGCCCGGGAGGGCTATGCCTTCACAGGATGGGACACCAGTGCCAACGGAGCGGGCACCGGCTACGCCCCCGGCGCGAGCTATGCGGGAAATGCAGCCCTCAACCTTTTCGCCCAGTGGACGGTCGATACATATGCAGTAAACTATGACGCAAACGGCGGAACGTTCAGCGGCGGCGGCACCACGGCCGGCGAAACCAAAACATTCGGCATTTCCCTGACGCTGAGCCCAACTGCGCCGACAAGGACCGGATATGCATTCAAGGGCTGGTCAACCGTTGCAAACGGTGCCCTGGCCTATGGCGTGAGTGCCACTTATGCCGTTGAATCCAGCATAGCCCTCTATGCCGTGTGGGAAGCCAATACCTTCGCGGTGACCTACAGCGACAATATCGCCGGCGAGATCGTCACAGTACCGGATGTCCAGTCGAAGTCCTATGACACGACACTCGTTTTGAGCAACACCGTGCCCGTTCGGGACGGCTATACCTTTTGCACCTGGAACTCCAGTGCCGACGGAGAGGGTACCGACTACGCCCCTGGCGTGAACTATGCGGGGAATGCGGCATTGAACCTCTACGCGCAGTGGGATGCCAAGGCCTATGCCATAAGCTACAACGCCAATGGCGGCACTTACGGCGGCAGCAGCCAGGACAAAATCCATGGAACGCCCCTGACACTGAACGCGGCACTGGCCACGCGCAGCGGATACAATTTCGTCGGCTGGGCGGCGGATGCAGCGGCTGGGTCGGCTTCCTATGTGGCAGGCGGAAGTTATTCCGCAAATGCAAGCGTTACGTTCTATGCCGTCTGGCAAAGTGTGACCGATGTTGTGAGCTACAACGCGAACGGCGGCATCAACCCTCCATCCAGCCAGAACAAGACGCATAATGTGGACCTGACACTGAGTGAAACTGTACCAACCAAGACCGGATACGTATTCAAGGGATGGTCAACTGCCGTAAACGGCTCAGTAGCCTATGCCGCGGGCGACATATATACCGCGGAGGCCAGCGTAGTCCTTTACGCAGTGTGGGAAGCCAATACCTTTGCAGTGACCTACAGTGACAACATCGCAGGCGAGATCGTCACTGTTCCGGATGCCCAGGCGAAGATCCATGGCACGACACTCATTTTGAGCAGCACCGTGCCCACCCGGCAGGGCTATACCTTCACAACCTGGTATACCACTGCAAACGGAGCGGAAGGAATTGCATACGCCCCCGGCGCAAGCTATGCAGCCAACGCCACGCTCAACCTTTTCGCCCAGTGGAGTGCCGACACGTATGCCGTAACCTATAACGCAAACGGCGGAACTTTCAGCGACGACAGCGCAACAGCGGCCGCGACAAAAATACATGGCGTTTCCCTGACCCTGATAGGCGGGGCGAGTATTCCTGCC
>CAZFWQ010000148.1:0-2305 GCA_964522755.1 uncultured Oscillospiraceae bacterium
ATCTTCGTCCGGACATTCTCCTGCTGTTCGGACCAGAAGGAACCCTGGATCCGGACGTCGCCGGAGTCGACCGGCATGGCCTTTTCAATCTTCATTTCATCCTCCGTCATCCGATGGGAATCATCCCAACCGTTGACTCAACTGGACTTCGACGATGTGCATATGGCGAGTCAAGGAGGCGGCGATCGGCCTTTTGAATCTTGATCGGTATCGAGACGATGCACATGCTCCGGAAGCAACAGGCAGGACCCGTTATACCACGACAGGAAGTCGAATTCATCCATCGGGCCATGGGGGTTGCGTAATACGCAATCAACGAAGGACGCTTCCGCTTTTTTTGATATTCACGAGATTGTCAGGTATTCTTGCAACAGAACCTCAAGGATGAGATACGGGGTTAAACGGAATATCCAATGTTCATGATCGTCACCTGCTAAAAGAGCCAAATTCTTTTCAGTGAAAATCATTCAATAGGGGCCGTCTTTTTCTCCGTTTGCGTACGCTGTCTGCCACTGCTGTTTCATGGCTTTCATTTCATCGTTCAGATCCGTGGGTGTCGGCGCTGTCCGGCTTCCTTCAGGAAAGGCAAAACTTCGGACCAGGGGCAGGCGCTGACGGACCGGCAGGATGCCGAATGTTTTATGCGGTTCTCTTTGGTACCAGTAAGCCACAGAAGCGTATTCATTGGACAGGTGGTTGCCGTGGCCATGTTCGATGGAGGCCCGGATCGATGCGGTGAAGCGGACCGGATGGGTCACATAGAAGACATAAGAGGTCTGGTACCCTTCGGTGTTGCCTTCATAGATGGATGAGCCGTTGTACAGATAGGCGTTGGGCTGCATGCGGAAGGCCTGGTTGAGGGCGTCTTCGCTGCCGGTTCCATGCAGGCTGGGCGGCCAGGGTTCGCCGTCTATGAAAATCATCTCGTCGCCTTCGCCCCACCAGGTCCGCTCATGGGGATTCTTCAGCTGGGTCTGCAGGTTTGTGACCGACAGGTTGAACCCGATGAAGTGGCCTTCGCCGGCGGCGTCCAGCAGCAGGTAGTTGTCCCGGTCGCCCAGATTGGCAATATTGGTATGCGGCGTATTGACCATGATTTCGTGCCCCCAACCGGCGGTCGGGTTTTCCCGGCAGAAACAAGCATGGAAATAGGCGATGTCTTCAAAGCGCTCTAGTTCGGACTCTTCATAGTCGATGTAAAAATACTGCCTGTAGGCGTCGCCGGACTCGTTATGCACTTCCACCCGGGCTGACCGGCCGAAGGGCATCGGCAGATAGCAGTTCAGGGCCACAGTTCCGCAGAAGCTGTTTTTCCGGTTGGTTGAGGCAGTGAAAAAAAGACTCTGGAACGAATTGACGATGGAGTGGCCCAGACAGAAAAAATCGCCCAGCGGAACCTGTACACTGGGATTTTCTTCTCCATCCCAAGTGAAAGACAGTACCACTTTCCGGAGGATATCGGGATCCGGGGATTCCTGCGTCATCCAGATGTGGTTGATTTGGCCCTGCCCGGCGATATCGGCGAGTACTTTCCGTTCACCGGGTTCAATTAGCCAGGCGTCATTGTTGCGGCCGCTGGTATCCCAGCTGGAAACCCGCCTGGTTCTGGCTTTTTTGATATGGGTCAAATGACCGAGAAAATCATGCATGGAAAACCTCCTCGACTGCCAAAACTGGCCGGTCCTGCAAGAAGACTTCACCTTCCGTGGAGTTGACCGGCCGAATGTTCCGTTTGACGAGCATCCTTCACCACTCCCTATGAATCCATGCAGTGTGTTTACATTAATCAATATGTTTACATTAATCCATACCGTCTGATTTGTCAATGGCAGTATTTCCTGGGTACCCCCCATTTTTCCATGCGGCAGAACGGGCGAGAATCCGGTCGACCGTCATTGAAATATCCATCCACAATATTCTTGTTGTGAATCCACAATTTATCCACATATTCTGTGGATTGTATTTATGCCTTGAAATATAAGAATGGCGGACTTCCCCGGTTCTTTCTGGTAGAATTAGATCACCACAAAATAATCCACAGAAAGAAAGGACGTCCGCCTTGTATGAGTCTACCATGCCTGCCCACGATTTGAAACAGCGCTGCCCTTGACTTTTTGAAATCGATGGATGAGCATCCTGCGCGTCAGGACTTCCTTAGGAATGGAGGACTTCGACACTGCGCCGCAGGGCAGCGGCCACGATTCTCGTAGCCTCCTCCAAATCTCCGTCGGTCTGCGGTCGCAGACCGACGGTCTCTGGCGCAAGTCCCAGCATCCTGTATTTGCTCTCCGTCAGGTCGTTGTAA
>CAZFWQ010000148.1:2346-9107 GCA_964522755.1 uncultured Oscillospiraceae bacterium
GCGTTCGACGATCGCTGCCGTCTCTTTCAGATTCTCCGGGTCATCGTTGTATCCGGGAATGAGCGGCACCCGGAGCCATATATCATCGTGAACGGATGCCACGTATGCCAGATTCGCCAGAATCCGGTGATTCCCCGCGCCCGTCAGCCGGCGGTGCACAGCAGAATCGCAATGCTTCAGGTCGACGATCATCGTATCGACCTTGTCGATGACCTGTTCGATGTTCCTCCTCGGGACATGGAGCGCACTCTCGACGGCGGTATGGATCCCCTCGTCGCGGCATCTCTGGAGGAGTTCCCTGCAGAACGCCGGTCGAAGCAGGCATTCCCCACCTGACAGCGTCATGCCGCCATGGGTTGCGTCGAAGAAATGCCGGTCCTTTTCGACTTCCCGGAATACTTCCTCCACCCCCATCTCCTTGCCGATCGAGGACAGGGCTTCCGCTGGACAGGCATCGCAGCATGTCGCGCACTTCGTGCAGCTACCCCGCAGGAATTCATGCACCCCGTTCTCGACGACATGACATCCGGCCGGACAGACCAGTCCGCAGCGTCCGCACCCGATGCAGCGGGAGGGTACGAAGGCGATCTGGCGTCCTGGCTGGATGGATTCCGGGTTTTGACACCAGAGGCAGGCCAAAGAACATCCCTTGACGTACACGACCGTCCGAAGACCCGGTCCGTCATGAAGGGAACCACGGGCGATATGGAAGATGCACGCATTCTCAATGCCCATATGCAACGGCATCTAGAACAAACGATGCTTGGTGCGCTTGATGATATGGTCCTGCATCGCTTCATCGAGCAGGCAGAACCGCTGGCTGAAGCCTGATACGCGGACCGCCAGGTTCCTGTGCCTCTCGGGATGACGCTTTGCATCCTCCAGGGTCTCTCGGTCGATGGTATTGAACTGGATGTTCGACAGACCTCTCTGCGCGGAGGCCAGCAGGAGTTCGACGAAGTTGTTCATGTCCGAGAAAAGGTATGGATCCACTTCGACGATTGCAGATGACGTCCCGGGCGCTAGAACGTTCGGCAGGCCTGAGATCGAGTTGAGCAGAGCGGTGAACCCGTTGAAATCACGACCCTGCATCGGTGAGACACTGTATGCGAGGATTTCGCCGGACCGCCTTCCATCGGGTGTCGCCGCGGTTCTCGACCCATGATCGACCATCCAGAGGAATGTGAAGGGTTGGGGATGGAATCCTTGGCCGATCGAGGACGGAATCGTCTCGATGTACCGGCAAGTGTGCTCCATGATCTCCGAAGCCAGCCGGTCCACTTCCGGAGAATCATTTCCGAACTTGGGCGCCTTGTTGATGAAGTCGAGACGCACCGCCTCATCGGGAAAGTCTTGAACCAGCTGATCGACCAGCTCTTCGAGCGTGTATCGCTTCTCCTTGAAAACCAGCTTGTCAATCGCCTCCAGCGAGTCCGCTAGGTTCGGGATTCCGAGGACCATCATCTGGTAGTAGTTGTATACCGGACCGCCGGCGTTGAAGTCCAGGCCCGACCGCATGCAGCCTTCCGTCAGCAGGGATTTGTATGGCATCGGGTAATCATGGGCAGCGACAGGAATCTGGGCGTTTGTCATCCGGCACGCCGCATCTACCATGGCATCGATCTGCAAGAAGACGGCCTGCTTCAGGGATTCGAAGGAGTCATAGGAATCGAGCCCACCCGTCACGACCCCCGGAGACAGTTCCGGTCGGATCATGCTCCTCCCGTTGTACAACGCGTATTCGATGCCCTTCAGCACGTTGCACCGCGCTGCAACCGCATGCGGATGGGATTTGCCCGGGATGCAGGTCTCCACGCAGCCGATCATGGCATAGTCTCGGGCATCCTCAAGGGCAATCCCCCTCCGGGTCAGCGACGGAATCAGGACATCGTCGTTGAAGAAGAAAGGGATCCCCTTCTTGACGTGACCCACGACCTCGAGTGCCCGTCGCAGGAAGGCCGGCGGCGTGTTCTGCGAGAATCGGACGGAAAGGCAGCGGACGAAATCCAGGGTTTCGGTCGCGTCGAGCATCAGGTAGGACAACGCATTGACCGCTTCGATGCCCTCCCTGTCGCACCCCCCCACCGTGGACTGCTGGACGTCGTAGTCACGGTACAGCTTCAGCCATAGGCAGCAGATGAGCTCGAAGGCATTCTCCTCCGTTAGCAACCCCGCATCGATGTCCTTCCGATAATAAGGATATAGAATCTGGTCCAGTCTCCCGAGGGAATTCGCGTTGATGCCATCCTCCCACGTGTTGATGACATGCGCGAACCAAAGGCTCTGCAGCGCCTCCCGGAAGGTGAGCGCCGGGTATTCGGGCACGCGTTCGCAGATCTGCTGGATCTCCAGCAGTTCCTTCTTTCTTGCCCCATGTTGATTCTGCGCCTGCATCCTGGCCAGTTCCGAATAGCGCCTGCCGATTCCGCAGCAGGCTTCGCAAACCGTCTCGAGGGCGTCGTAGAACTTCTTCTGCTCCTCCGGCAGCTCTATCATTACATGGTCGTTCCTATCCGTTTTCCGCAGAGAAGCCCGGGCATGCCCGATCCTCTCGAGGATTCCACGGAATCCACACCGCAGGACCTCCTCGTATCCGACTATGGAATGGTTGTGGGCTGCACAGATGCCCATGGCGGACATCTCCAGCGCCAGTTCCGAATCATGCGGCCCTGCCGAGGAGACGAAGCCGGTCGGCGAAAAGGGGTATCGGAATGGATCGCCCTGCTGTGTCAGGGAATGCATCAGCCAGTCGATCCGGTCCTTCGGGAGATCGCCGCGCTCCAGGTAGCTGCGCAAGCGGCTACCCCCTTCTTTTAGGACGTTTTTCTTCAGGAATTCCTCGGCTCCCTCCTCCGGATCTCCGTCGCAGTAGTTGTAGCCGACGATCAGCTCGCCTTCGGAAATGTACGGCTCGAATCCCCGAATCACGGAGGCGAGGCATGCGGCCGGAAGAATCGAATTGTCGCGTTTCTCCTGCGGAACGTCATAATATCCTGCGACATAGTGGTAGAGGCGCTGGCCGATGGCATGGCGGGCGTCCTCCTTGCGGACCACGACCCGATCCCGAAGGATGGCGCATCGGTCTGTCAAAGGATACCTCATGCTTTCCCTCCCATGACTAGAATACCCAGGCCCTGCAGGAAGCGGCCGTCGCAGCGTCCCGATTCCCGACGAACCCGATCCGGCCGGTGGATGGGTGCGGTAGGCCATAGACGATGTACAGGACATCGTCCACGTAGACCAGCACCACGGAATCCTTGAACAGGACGCGGAATCGGGCAGGACTGCCGGGCTGCATCGCACGGTCGACTCTCCACTCCGGAAGGATCGTCCGCCTGTCCAGGTCCAGTTGCCCGATTTCCGCGATTCCGTCCTTCCCGAGGGCGAAATAGGAACCGCGATTCTCCTCGAACTCGAAGAAGAAGCCGCACGGACTCCCGTCCCGGAAGGGCGCCTCGACGCCCAGGGCGCTCCGATCGCCTTCGGACGCCGGCATCAGGGGCAGGCTCCCCTTGAGGACTATCCCCTTGGCCGACCGGGAACCGGTTCCGGAACCAATCCAGTGGGATTCCGTGACGGGTCCGGGTCTCCTCCCTCTCGAGTCCGATCGGCGTCCTCTTGAGCGCGTCGTTCCCGGACCAATAGCCGAGGCGCAGCACCCCCTCGCCGTCGACCACGGCCTTCTGCAGCGGCGCGAGACCGACTCAGCCGTGGCGAATCGACCACGCGTCCTGTGCCATCTCCGGCGGCTTGACCTCGCTCCCGTCGCGCTGCCCGGTCCGGGGAATCGTATGGAAGTTGACGAGCAGTTCATATTGCACTGCTGGGTCATGCCTTCAACCGTCAGTTTCTGCATGTAGTTCTTGTCCAGGAGATCGAAGACGGCCTGCAGACGCTCCAGGTCCTTGTCATGCACCTTGTATCCCGTTTCGATCCGCAATCCGCGGGCATGCCAGGTACGCAGGACCCATAGGAAGATCCGGCTGATGGAGGTACGGATCGCCAGCTCATAACCATAGTTTTTTTCCAGATTCTCCTGCAAAGCGGCCAGAATCAGAACGGGTATAGGAGTGGGTCCGATTTCCGCTTCAGTGAACAACTTCTGCGGGGATTCCTTGGCCATGGTGAATGGCAGGACGTATCGGAACTCGAAGACCGAACGCGCAGCCGTATAGAGTATCTCCGGGTCGAAATAGATGCAGATGTATCTGGTCTTTTCGTCGCCCCAGATCGCATGGATTACGCGACCGCTGACCAGAACCATGTCCCCTTGCCGGAAGTCGAAGAACTGGCCGTTGAGGAAGACCGTCGCGCTTCATTCGACGGCATATAGAATCTCGATCCGGTAATGCCAGTGGGCGCCGGAGAACTGCGTCGTTCCTCGGAATTCGCACATATGACAGGAAAACGGATTGTAGGGCCGCCCATCGACAGGCTTGACTTCTTCATAGAATGGCTCGGCCATGCCACCCTCCACAAAGTGCACGATATCATGGATCAGCGAACGGGAAACAACAGGCCCGGCGTCGTGGCGATCGGATCGCCTACTGTGGATTATAATCGGGAACTGCCCTCGAGTCTATGGCCAGGTGTATCTCGATGACATTAATATGATACTTCCCGGCATCAAAAGGATATAACCCAGGATTGGTTCTGATAACGCTCATGTTTGAACAGATCGTCCTTCATTCGCTCCACCTCTCCCAACTCAAGATTGGTAGAAGCATACCAGAACGGACGGTGACATGGGAGGCTGAGAAATTATTGCAACAGAGCCGTTTGTTTCTTCCAACGAATCGATCGGATGCGCGGCGATATGCAACGCATTTGATTTGACGAAGACAAACCGGATGTCGCATCCGCCGGAAATCAGGGAAACGCCCCCAGGAATCCAGGTGCAGGAATCAATTGTCGATAAGTTCATATGTGTCCCCGTGTCTCGGTTTCAAGTGGTTCGGTATCGCAACTTCAGTCGATGCCGAACATCGCGTATCCGTAGAGCGGGAGCGTGATTTTTACGCGGGAGCCGTCGGGCAGCAGGGTTTGGCCGTTGGCCAGGTTCGTCAGGCGCTTCACGCCGAAGCCGGACAGGTCCACGGTGACAGACTTATCTTTACAGCACAGGTTGAACACCACCAGTGCCCTTTGTCCAGAACTGTGCGCCGTCCTTACAGCGGCGAAAGCGCCGTCGTCGCCGATCTTCGCTTCCTCAATGAAACCTACGCCTAGGGCCGGTGTCCGTTTGCGCAGCTGCAGCATCCGCTTCACGTGCGACCAAGCGGAGGCAGGGTTGGCCTGCTGGCGCTCGATCGCCGGCCAGTTGACGTGCGCCTCCGAGTTGTAGGGATCGGTGTGTTTGTTGGCGGAGGAGACGGGGTCCTCGAAGGTCAACCCGCAGGCGTGCACCCAGAGCTGGTCCGGTATGACCGCATTGAACGCAGCTTGCAGCTTGAACATCTCCAGCCCGTAACATCCTTTGAAGAACGCGTGGCTCTTACCCCCGAATTCCTGATAGGGGAAGACCCCCAGCTTCAGTAACTCCGCCCGCTGCGTGAGCCCCTTGCGGATATGCCCGGCGTCGCCCTCCAGGATGGCTTCGGCCTCGAAGTAGAGCTTGTCGCGCTTACGCCCGCTTCCCGCATTGAAGAGGCCTTTTTGGAGGGTTTCGTTTTCTAGCAGGGATGCTTCCGGGCAGATGAACCCTCCGCGGCAGGTTACGGCGTTCGTGAGCCTTTTAAGTACGTTTGCGTCCAGGTTTATCCAGTTCACCACGTCGTCTACGTCGAAACCGGCGATGCCCCTGTCCATCCAGTGGTTCAAGTATCGTATGTACATTTCCACATAATCCGCGTTGGACGTGTTCATGCCGGGCCTTTCCCAGCAGGTGACGACGGTGCCGTCGTCCTTCCACAGGAACCAGCTCCTTCGCGGGTCGGCGGGGTTCGCCGCCGCCGCCAGATAATCGGGATGGTCCCATCCAATATATTCCGGCACCGCCATCACGATGAGCTTCATGCCGCAGGCGCGGCATGAAGCAATCATGGCGTCGAAATCCTCCTCCGTGCCGTAATGGTTGTCTGTGTCAAACCAGCTTTGGTGCACGAGCCCCGCAAACTGGTAATCGTTTCCGTAGTTGCATACCTGCTGAAACCGCAGGCCTGAGAATCCCGCGTCGCAAAGAAACGGGAGCTTTTCCACAACGCCCCTGAAGTCGCCCATGCCGTCGTCGTTAGCGTCGTAAAGGCCGTGCATGTCCACGCGTAGAACCGTGGGAGAATCGAGCCACCAGCCTTTGTCCGCGGCGGTGATTGAATTTCGAGCTTTCATTTTTACCTCCATATGATTGAAATATACGGAACATACTTACGATAAATGCTGACACTTGTGTATCTTAAAAGCAAACGAAATCCCAAAACCAGTCTGACATCTATATTAATCAGTCCGTCTGCATTGTCAATATCTGTGTTTATTGGCCAAATATTTGGATAATTGTCATTTTTTTCTACATCATACGCTCTGATATCTGGAAAACTATGCAGTTTCGTCGCCTCATGATTAGATATGAATCGACGAAACTGCATATAAACTGGCACATTATGGTTTACAGGAGTTTGTGGAATGCTTTCTCCAATTTGTTTGCTAAATTCTACGCGCCGCAACTCTGCCTGATGATAATCTCCGGCTGTAGGATGATGGTTATATCCTGGGTCGAGTAGGCCCGGAGGATTTCACCCCGAGCCTCTCACGGAACCGTACGTGAC
>CAZFWQ010000149.1:0-9104 GCA_964522755.1 uncultured Oscillospiraceae bacterium
CCCTATAAGTAATCTCCCGCCAATCCAGGATCCATTTCAACCAGGGAACCCGCCTGCTCACGGCGGATTGCCTCTTCCATGATGGCTGCGGTGGCCGTTGCCCCGCATCGCGCGCATCCCGCAGCCCTGCAGGCCAGGATGGCGTCCAGCGTCCTCACGCCTCCGGCGGCCTTTACCCGCACATTGTCGGAACAGGCGGCGCGCATCAGCTGCAAATCCGGAATGGTTGCCCCTGACGGGGCATATCCCGTCGATGTCTTCACGAAATCGGCTCCTGCCTTTTCACTCAGATGGCATGCCATTTTTTTCAATTCGTCGCTCAAATAGGCATTTTCAAAGATCACTTTCAACAAGACGCCTCTTTTGTGCGCTGCTTCCGCGACCCGGCGGATATCCTCCCCGACAAGGGCGAAGTCTCCGGATATGAGCCGTCCTATGTTGAGCACCATGTCAAGTTCTTCCGCACCGTCATCCATTGCGCATTCCGCTTCGAACACCTTGACATCCGTTCGGTTTGAACCATGCGGGAAACCAATCACGGTTGACAAACGAACACCGGACCCCTTCAGGGCTTCCGCCGCAATGGGCAAATCGCATGGTTTCACGCAAACGGTGGCCGTATCGTACTTCCTCGCGATTTCACAGCCTTTTCTTACAACGGCTGCATCCATTTCGGGTTTCAACAGGGAATGGTCGATCATCTTGGCGATGTCCCTTGAAGTAATCATCTTTTATCCTCCGTTGGTTGATTCCCGTGTAAAAACTCGATTCATCGAGTTTAATGCAGGACTCCTTTGGAGTCCTGCATCATTCGTCCCGCGTTTCCTGATTCATGCCATGACGCATTCCGCCTTCACTCCATTTCCATTTCAAGAAGGCTGCATTCCACGACAGGACTTGCTTCATCCGGGGAAATCCGGAAAGTCTTGATCTCGTTCCTGCCGAAATCCGCACGGAAGCTCCTTCCGAGAACCGGAATGGAAAACTCCGCGCTGACTGCCTCCCCGTCCGTTTCATAACAGCGGAGAACATATCCGCTGCAGTCTTCCGCCGGCTTGAACGCAGTAGCGATGATGTTTCCGGCCGATATGGCCACGCCGGTGAATTCTCTTGGAGACTCCCCCTTATGGTACGTTTCCATAATCTGAACTGGTGATACGTTCAGCTCATTTGCCTTTTTCACAATCCCGGCCTTCTGCCAGGATCCGGCATGCGGGACAAGTGAATACTCGAATTTCTGGACGCCCTGGTCCATGAATTCGACCAAATCATCCCGCTCCCCGTAATGATCCGCGAAAATCGGGCTTCTGACAAGCGTCATCCTCATGTCGTTGTCCATGACGTCGTAACTGTATTTCGCCGTGTTCAGCAGGGCAAGTCCATATTCTGAAACAGCCGCGGCTACCGCCCGCTCCGTACTGCAATGGGGTGCATCGATGCTGTCAAGGACCCGGTCATCTTCCTGCCGGCGAATGCTTCCACTCACGTCAATCCACTGATGTCCATGCTCTTCGGTACCGATGACAGGTCTTTCAATGAAGCCGAACGGAATCTCATAAGTCGATTTCGGGCAGTCGACATTCACGGGAAAAGACAACTTGAGCATTTTGTGCTTTTCCCTCCAGTCCAGCTTTACATTCACTTCAAGGTCCGGCTTGTCCCTGTACAAGGTGAAATCCTGCTGCAGCAGTGAATCGCCATATCTGCTGACAACCCGGAGCTTCGCACGCAGGGGGCCTTTTTCAACCCATTTCAGGGAAGCGCCGTCGAAGCGGCCGACTTCGCGGCGAAATGAAAAGATTCCATGAGCCCATGTGTCGCTGTCGGTTTCGTCGATGACGATTGGCACCGCGCCCGGCCCTTGCAGCACATCAGCCCGGTTCACCTTGTCGAAGAGCTGCCGGATGCAACCGGTCTGACCGTCTATCTCCAATCTTGCCCAATTGTTTTCCATCACTGTTCCGTCAGCCGTCAATGTGTTTCCGGAATGGGCATTCGCCAGTTCCTTGTCCTTGAAGATCCAGTACACCTTGTATCCCATGGCGGGTATCTGCCCGACAAACAGGGTGTCCCACTTATCCGCGCCGTTTGTCTGGGATGCGCGGACCGACTGAATGTCCAGGCTGTTGCCGTGGTCATCGGCAACGCCCTTGCACTGCATGTTTATCCGAACGGGTGCCTTCACTTCCCAGGACAGGGGATTGAAGACGACCAAAGGAACACCTCTTGCGCCTGTCTCCCACGATTTCCAGTCATTGTCCTTGCTCAGGCGGATAACCTCATCGCCCATCGTATCGATGGACCACGATATCTTCTGGACCGCCGCATTCAGCGTATCAGAGGCGATGGCAAGCGCTTCTCCGTAAAAATCCACAGCGTCTTCACAGGCCTCCTGGATGCTGCAGCCGCCCATGATGTCATGGAACTGGTTGAACAGCACATTCTGCCACGCCTTGCCCAGCCGTTCCTTCTGATAGTCCAGTCCAAACAGGTGATGCGCGATGGAGGAGAATTTCTCGGCCGTGGCCAGGCTGTGTTCGGCTTTCCTGTTGAGGCGCTTTATCCCGGAATGAGCGCTGTAACAGCCACTTGCATGATGCTGCAGATCTCCCGTCACAACCGGGAGAACGGGCTGCACCCGGTTCATCTCTTCAAAATACCCGTTGGGAGAACTGTGCTCGAAAGTATCCCCACCGAATTCCCGCTTCATGTCCCGCAGCATGTTCAAGGAGGCGATGGTGGGGCCTCCGCCATGATTCCCCACCCCGAAGAAGCTCATGAAATCGATCTGCTGTTCTTCAGCCATTTTCAATGTGGCGACATGCTTTTTCCATTCCATCGGCTCGCCGTCACTGGTTTTCGATTCGTGGGACTCATAACTGAAAGGAATTCGAAAAGTCATGACCCGGCTGCCATCCTGGCTTTCCCACCAGAAAAGGTTGCCTGGAATATCTTTCTTTTCCTTGCTGTCAGGCCTCATGAAAACATAATATTTCATGCCGCTCTTTCTGAGGATCTGGGGAAGCATGCCATTATGACCGAACGAATCGACATTATATCCGGCTTTGGCCATCAATCCGAATTTTTCAAGGAAATACCTCTGGCTGTAAAGGCTGTGCCTCGCAAAAGCTTCTCCGGAGGGCGTGTTGCAGTCCGGTTGAATCCACTGGCCGCCTGCGATAATCCATCTTCCCTCAAGGACGCGTTCCCTTATCTCCGCGAACATTTCGGGTGCATTTTCCTCAACCCACTTATAGTAGGCCGCACAGGCGCTTGTGAAACGAAATTCGGGGAACTCGGACATCCGGTCCAGCGCAGACCTGAACGTGGCCTTGATCTCAGCGAACCCTTCCTGCCATCTCCACAGCCAGACCGGGTCCAGATGGGCATTGCCGACCAGAAACAATTTCCTCTTGCCGCTCATATGCACTCCCCTGTCACTCACTCCGCAAAACCGCATCCCATGCCTCATAGACCGCTCGAACATTTTCCGTCCTGCTACCCGCTCCGAATTCACATTGCGCGATGCATCCGCCATCGGCCCACAGGGTGTCGAATACTCCCCTCACCGCTTGCCTGACCTCTTCCGGCGTCGCCGACACGAGCATGTGCTGGCGGTCCATTTCTCCCCAGAAAGTTATCTTCCCCTTGAATTGCTTCAGCGGTTCCATACCCATGCAGAAAATCTGCGTGTTGAATGCGTCCAGTCCCAAATCGATCAGATGGGGGATGATCTGCAGAGTGTAGCCATCGGAATGCATGAAAGTCTTTTTGTTGTATTTTTTTGCAATATTGATATAGTCCCGGTACATCGGCTTGAATATCTCCACCCATGTGGCCGGGTTGATGAGCAGGCTCTTCTGGCTCCCCCAGTCATCCATGAACATGATTCCGTCCACATCCGTCTTTGCCCATGCTTCTACCCATCTGCAGTAGAAATCATGCATCTTTTCAAGGAACGCCATCATCCCGGAAGGCTTGTATGCAAGGTCCATGAACAGGTTCTCCGTGCCGCGCAGAAACTGCAGCTGCTCGAACGGCCGCGGGCATTCTCCCGCCATGACGAACCTGCTGGTGGCCGCACATTGCCGGTTTATGTGTTCCGGATCTATGGTCAGCGATTCATAGGGGATATGCGCCTTGCCGGCGTCTTCCCAATCTTCTCCAACAATCAGGGGCTGCTTCACTTCACCGATGACGCCGCGCTGCACATTGTGGAATTTCGCGCCCCATTCATCCACATAATCGCCTATTTCATATTGATCGCCCTGCGTTGGAGACGTTTCCCGCTCTCCTCCGCCAACACTTTCAATATCCATCGGGAAGTCGCGTTCAATGCCTTCCACCCCTTCCCTGCAATGCATGCTGGCCCACGGCAATACCCACAGCTGCCTGGGCACCCGTTCCGGATTTTTGAATTCCAGTGTCCGATACACGATTTCCCTTGATGTCATATTTTCCTCCGTTTCATTTCATGTGCTGGATATTCCACTGCAATCTCACTTTTTTGTACTCCAAAACCGTCAGGACAACCATGACGATGTCAAGGATGCTGAGAATGATGAGAAAGGCCGAATGGCTGACTTGATACCTGATAAGCCGTCAATGCCCTTTGGCAGCAGGCTGATTTCAAAGCCGGCGTGCACCAGGTCTTTTGACAAAATCAATCGCTTCATGCCAAACCTTCACCTTCGGTGCCGCAGTTTTCTTCAATGCAAAAAACGCGCTTTCCCTTATTCTACCTGATTCCCCCCCCATACGGACAGTCTTTTTGCATGTGACGCCTCATGCGTATCTTCTTGAGCGCCAGTCGAACTCAGGTTCCGGCATGGCGGCTGCGGGATTCGTCATTCCCGCAGGTCGGGATGCAGAATCGCCTGGATTTCTCTGGCTGCCGGCTTCATCCTGCCGTAAAAATCCAGAATCGATGTGTTGGCCAAACAAGGGAAAGAGTCGTGCCCCATCCATATGATCATGCCCCCGACGGCCGGGAACCGTTTCAGACAGGCGGTCAGTGCCAGCGACAGCGCCTTTGCCTGATGTTTCTGGCTCCAGGCCACGTATTCACCGATGTTCCCGGGTTTGCTCCCATTCTCCGCCGCATATGCGTCTTCATCCACCCACCAGAAGAAACGCCGCCAATAGATGTTGTCCGGGTTCACCGGCAGCAGGCTGCAATCGGGATAATACTCCTCGAGGATATCCATCGGGCTGGCACCGGGAGCTCCCGTCTCACTGCGAAAAAGGGCATCATCCTTGTTCCAGTATGCCTCCGATTCGATTCGCCAGGGACCATGAACATCCCAGTGCCTGCCCTGGCCAAAATCATCCGCATTCGCCACAAAAACCGGACCTGAGGAGGAACACGGCAGAAAGCGGGTATCGGGGTCTTCATCCGCACAGACTTCAGACAGCCGTTTCAGCATGGGATGAGCCACTGTCAAGGGCAACCCGGTACCCGGTTTGCCGGTCGGGGTCGTCTGCAGTTCATTGCCGCCGCACCAGAGCAAGAGTGACACGTGGTGACGTCTCCGCCGGACATAGCTGCGTGCCACCTCCGCCCACTGATTGATTGCATCGGGATCACCGGGCGGCTCGTTGTCCGGCCCGGAAGATGAAAGTGGAAATTCCTGCCATACAAGCAGGCCGAGTTCATCGCAGAGAGTGTAGAAACAGCTTTTCTCGAGAAACGCTCCGCCCCAGACCCGCATCACGTTGAAACCGATCGCCTTGTAGGTTTCCAGCCGCAAACGATAGTCTGCCTCCGTGACATCGGCATAGTGGGCACGGATGGGCGTCCAGTTGACGCCCGCGAGGAAAATGCGCCTGCCGTTCAGCTCACAAATCCAAGGGTCGGCTTCTGCCGGGGCACTCTCGTTTCTCAACCAGCCGACATGCTTGAAACCGATTGTCTCATTGTGCCGTTCCATGACATTGCCAGGCTCATCTCGCAGCTCAAGACCGAGCCGATAGAGCCGGGACTCGCCCAAGCCATTGCACTGCCATGGTTCGACAGCCATGCCGGTCAGTTTCAGGCCCACTGCGAGGTCTTCAAATCGATAAGAGCCCAGCATGGTCCCTTCAAGCATGACAGAGAGTGATGACCCCTGCGGAAACACGCCTTGAAGATAAAGCCGGCCCGTGCGGGACGAGGGGTCATAGTCTGTTTTAATCAGCAGGCGCGCCAGTGCGGGGTCTTCGTCGATTTCAAGCCAAACCTCATCCCAGATGCCGATCTGAACATTGCGGGGCATCCAGTCCCAGACATAATTGAAGCGGGCTTTCAGGTCACGTATCTGCGACGAGACAAAAGGGGTGCCATTGAAGCGAGGCAAATCATTGAAGACAATCTCCAGCAGATTTGTCTCTTCAAGCGCAGCACTGCTCAAATCGAACGTGTGAGGCACGTATCCGTTGGCAAAAGACCCGACCCGTGTCCGGTTGAGAAACACCTGGCCATACCCGTCGAGGCCCAGGCAGCGCAAAATTCTGGATTTGCCCTCCAGGACATGCCGCGGGATCTCGACCCCAAAAATCCAATCCCGATGTTCCACCCACTCGCAGGCGCGTGAATCCAGCTTCCTGTTCCAGTCAGGAATGATGCCTGCCGTCAAGAGCGCCTGTTGAACGGAACCCGGCACTTTGGCCACCACCGGTGCAATCTCGGGCAGGCTGGGGATTGCCTGCTCCAGAACCCGCCCCATCATCCAGGATGTGGGAGAATACCCTGTCAAAATCCATGAGTATTCGCTTAGGTTTATCATTGTTATACCTCCGATATTGTCTTTGTTCACAGGACGGGCACAGGCACAGGCACGACCATTGAAACATTTATTGTCTTTGCTCGCTGCACGGACACGGGCACAGGCACGACCATTGAAACATTTGATTTCAGATGAGATACTTGGATGAACCGCGTGAGAAGCCGGATTCATCATGGGACTGGCCATGCGGGAAACCATATGCGAGAGGGAGGCCCATCACAATGAAAACAATGATCATCATGACCAGCCCCAATCGGGATGGATTGACGGCGGCCTGCGCGCAGTCCGCCATTGACGGAATCATCGCCGCGGGACACGAGGTATTGCAGGTTCGTCTGAACGAACTGCCCGTTGGAAACTGCAAAGCCTGCGGCGGCGGATGGGGCACCTGCCGCGACAAGCATGAATGCCAGGTTCAGGACGGCTTTCAAGCGTTACACCACTCCATCGGGGCTGTGGATGCCCTTGTAATCGTCACGCCCGTCTACTGGGGTGAAATGAGCGAGTCCGCCAAAGCTTTCACAGACCGCTTTCGCAGATGCGAGGCTTTGAAGTCCGACAATCAGGGCATGATGCGTGGAAAGCCGGTTTTATGCATCGCGGCGGCCGGCGGAAGCGGGAACGGATTCATCACCTGCCTTGCTTCCATGGAGCGCTGGTGCCAGCATATGGGGGCGGAACGCGCGGATATGATCGGGGTGACGCGGCGCAGCCGCAATTATGGTCTGGACCGCATCCGCGAAGCTGCCGCAGCCATGGTGGAAAGCAAGGCCTGAAGGAAATCCTTCCTGACGGAAATCCGGATACTGCCGTCATGACGGAAAGCCCGCCCTGAAGAAAACCCGTCCAGCCGGTAACCCGGGCATTGCAGTCATGAAGAGGCGGCCTTTTCGAGCACTGATCTGACGATGTCGCGCGACGCGGCCCCTTCATGCACTTTGACGCCCGCCACGTACCATGTGGGCACCAGGTAATAGTTGTGAGCCTTTGCCAGCGCGTACTGCTCCGATTCGTCGATGATCTCCACGGGGATATCCCCGTAGGCGGGATTCGCCTTCATCAGCTCATCCATCCACTGCAGGGCGCTCCGGCAGTATGGACAGCCCCTGAGTATGAACATGCGTACTGGTTTCATCGTGTCTTCCCCCTTGCAGGCGTTCTGCCTGTGTCACAAACGCCAAAAGTCAATATCCATGTTGCGTAGGAAAATCTGTGAACCGTCCTGTTTCATGCATGCAATCCACGGCACGGTGGGACACGCATGAAGCAGGTGATTTTCCGAACTGTTCTTTTAATCCTCGACTGGGGATTGCGGGACAGTCTCTTCCTTGAAGGAAGGGCCTGTTTCCCCCGTGGACCAGTGCTGCCTGCAGAGGCTGATGTAGCGGTCATTGCCGCCCAGGACTATCTGTTCGCCTTCCTTCACCACGCGCCCGTCCAGCAGGCGGGCGTTCATGATGGCCTTGCGTCCGCACCAGCAGATGGTTTTCACTTCCTCAATCGTATCGGCGAAAGAAAGCAGCCATTGGCTTCCCTCAAACAGATTCCCGATAAAGTCCGCCCTCAGGCCGTAACATATCACCGGAATCTTCATGTCATCGACAATGCGGGTCAGTTCCATCACCTGTGACTTCGTCAGAAACTGGGCCTCATCCACTATGAGGCAATGCAGCGGCTCAGTACCCATCTGGCGCATGAGCACTTCAAGAATGGAACCATCGCGCTCCACCAGCAGGCAGGGTGATGTCAGTCCGGCCCTGGAGCTGACAAGGCCGATTCCATCCCTCACGTCCACGGCCGGCTTCATCAGGAGCACCCGCTGATGACGCTCCTCGTAGTTGAACTTCACCATGAGCGCATTGGCGGTCTTGGAACTGTTCATGGCCCCGTACCGGAAATACAGTTTCGCCATTGGCCTTTCTCCCTGCCGACTGGAATTGCATGACCAGGTTCCTTGATGAAATGAAAACCATCACCTGCCTGGCCATTTCGCAGCAGCCTGAAAAACATTATATCATTTCGCCGCACTTGAGGACGACCCGGCGCCTGGTAATTCTTCATCAAGCCCAGTCAACCAGTGCCGACACTGGCATCAGGTAAGAGAAACGGGCGATGTTTTCGACATGGAGATCCTTTCCCTGTTTTTCAGCACGGCATGAAGGACCACCATGCCGAGGACGATGGCTCCACCTGCCAGCGCGAGCCACCCGGGCCGTTCCCCCGTGGCCAGGAAAACCCAGACCGGGTTCAGGAGCGGTTCGAACACAGTCAGAAGGATGGTCTGCAGCGCACTGACATGGCGGATGGCAAATGAATACAGCAGATAGGAAAAACCGAGCT
>CAZFWQ010000150.1:0-9071 GCA_964522755.1 uncultured Oscillospiraceae bacterium
TATGTGACCCATAGCATCCACGGCGCGACGCTTGTTGTGAATGAGGCCAGGATGAAACCGATTCCCAGGACGATGCCGCCCCACATGATGACGGGCCGGGGGCCGGACTTATCCTGCAGCATGCCTCCAATGGTACTTCCAACGGTTAGAACACCCAGCAGCAGGGAAAAGGTGAGTGCAGCTGACGCATTGTCGCCATTGAATAGTTTGGCGGCAATTCCGGACTGGAACACGGACCAGATGTAGGCCGTCCCCAGGCACAGCTGGATGACGACGCAGGCGAGAACCGGAATCCACCGGTTCATGGACTTGGGCTGGGTTGAAATGCTCATTGTTTCCCTCCGTCATACCATTTGGATTACTGTGTGCGCAGTCCTTGTGCCGAATCTTCATTTCAGCCAGCCAATTCCGGGCATGCACCGCCCCTGTCCGGTCCAGGCCATGGCAGGGTCAGATGGATGAAACAGGATAAACCTTGCCCCAGTGGGAAATGAATATCCATGTACCCGAAAAAAGACACGATTGCCCGCCCATTATATTTGGTAGGCAATATGTCCGTCAAGCTTTTTCAGATGATTGCTTTTTCAGATGATTGCCTATTCGGATGACTGCTTTTTCAGATGATTGCTTATTCGGATGATTGCCGTCCTTATTCAAGCACGCCCGCAATCTCCTTCAGTTCATCGATGATCCTGATGTGCTGCGGACAATGACTTTCGCAGGCAGCGCAGGCGATGCAGTCCGACGCCTTGCCGCTCTTTGAGGTCACCCACTTGTAGTGGCCCTTGACTCCGGCAAGATTGTCATACAGCTTATAATCGTTGTACGTCGAAAAAATATCGGGAATCTTGATTTTCTGCGGGCAGCTGTCAATGCAATATTTGCAGTCCGTGCAGGGAATGACGGGAATCTCGGCAAGTTTCACGACAACGTCCGCCAGAACCTTGCGCTCACTGTCATCCATCGGCTTGAAATGCGACATGTAACTTACGTTGTCCTGCATCTGGGCCAGGCTGGACATACCGCTCAGCACGGTCACGACGCCTTCCAGCGATGCGGCAAATCGTACGGCCCAGGAGGCTACGGACAAATCCGGATTCATTGCCCTCATCATGTTTTGGATATCGGGAGGCATGCCGGCCAGGTTTCCACCCTTGACGGGTTCCATGACGATGACGGCCTTGTTGTGCTTCCGGGCTACCTCATAACAGGCTCGGGACTGAACGTCATCACTTTCCCAATCGGCATAGTTTATCTGAAGCTGGACGAATTCCATTTCAGGATGGGCGGTCAGAATTTCATCAAGAACATCCGCTTTGTCGTGGAATGAAAAGCCGGCGTGCCTGATGAGGCCTTTTTCCTTCATGCGGATGACGAATTCCCACATCCCGTGCTCATCAAGACTTGGCAGCCTGCCCTTGTCCAACGCATGAAGCATGTAGAAATCGAAGTAGCCCGCGCCCGTCCGTTCAAGCGAGGTAGCGAAAAGCTTGTCCATATCCTTGCGGGACTTCACTTCCCAGACCGGCAGCTTGGTGGCAAGCTGGAATGAAGCGCGCGGATGGCGTTTTACAACTGCCTCGCGCATGGCCACCTCTGATTTGCCCCCGTTATAGACATAGGCGGTATCGAAGTAAGTGAATCCGCTCTTCAAGAAGAGGTCCGCCATCTGCTTCGTCTGTTCCAGGTCCACTTCGCCTTTGATCATGGGCAGGCGCATCAGGCCAAACCCCAGTTTTGCAATGTCGGCTCCAAGATAATCCTTGTTCATCTTTTCCCTTTCCTGACGGCCCATGGGCGATTTCCCAATGCCCCATGGCCAGTTCCCTTTGTAAAGTCCATCACTATATTGAACCATCCTTTGAAGCATTTGTCACGTTTTCAATGATGGCTTATTGCGCCGATTTCCCTATTCAACAAAATTCCGGCCAGGGAAACTACTCAAACAATCCGCGCCATCTGGTCATTTCTTCGTCCGTTGGGGTTTTCACGTCCGTCATGGGCCACTGCACTCCGAGACTCTCGTATTTCCCGCTCCCAAGATGATGCAGCGGCAGCAGTTCCACTTTGCCGGCATGCCCGCATTCCTTCAAAAACATCGCGATGGCGGACATCCCCGCATCGGATGCGTTAACCCCCGGAATGACGGGAATCCGCACCCATAAGGGCACCCCGGCTGCACACAGGCGTCTTAGGTTATCCAGGATCCGCTCGTTGCCAACTCCGGTCGCTTCCCGGTGAATGGAATCATCCACTGCCTTCACATCATAAAGAACAAGGTCCGAGTACGGCAGTATTCTTGAGAACACATCCCACGGAACATTTCCCGCCGTATCGACAGCGGTATGGATTCCGGCTTCCCGCAGCGCCTTGAGGACACTGACCAGAAAAGCCGGCTGGAGAAGCGGTTCACCCCCTGAACAGGTGACGCCTCCACCTGAGTTGACATAAAATGCACGATCCTGCAGGACGACCTGCATGACCTCCTCCGTGCCATATCGCTTTCCGGCCAGGACACGGGCTCCGGCAAAACAGAAGTTGACACAGGAACCGCAGGCCAGGCATCTTTCCCGATCCGTCCGCGGCATGCGTTCGGAAAAAAGGTCCGGATTCGGCGCGGAAATGGCGCCGTTCGGGCATTGCGCCAGGCACAGGCCGCATTCGATGCACCGCCGCGGATACAGTTCAAGGTCCGGCTCCATGCGGAAGGATTCCGGATTGTGGCACCAGCGGCAACGCAGGTTGCACCCCTTGAAGAACAGGGTGGTGCGGATTCCCGGACCGTCATGCGTAGTGTGGCGCTGTATGTCGAAAAGGACGCCTGTGGGTTTTTTGGGATTTATTGTGTTGTCGGTGTGTAACGGATTTGTGAGGTTCGCATCGGCCATGTCCATATTCACAGGCCCGTCAGCAGGCGATCCACCACAAGTTGCCGGAAAGACTCGGACAAAGTGGCGAAATAGGCGCTGAATCCCGTGACTTTCACGATGAGGTTCGGGTACTTGTCCGGATCGCGGTGGGCATCCAGCAACGTTTCCCGGTCAAGGATATTCAGGTTGACCAAAGTACCTCCAAGGTCATTGCAATAGGTTCGCAAAAAGGCTTCAACCGTCTTGCGTCCCGCTTCTGAAGCGCCTTCCAGCGGATCCACCTCCAGCTGGATGGGTACTGCGTTGCCATAGCCGCATTGAACCGAAGCGACAGCCACCGCCATGGCAGTCATGGCGCCGGACTCGCGGAAACCCGGTTCTGGATTGGCACCATGAGATATCGGCGCACCGGCATGACGGCCGTTCGGGGTGGCTCCGACCGATTTGCCCATGGGAATGGTGTTTGCCCATGAGAACAGGCCGGGAATCATTTCAAATCCGTCAGGAGTGGTTTTTTCACGGACAAGGTCGCAGAAATGCCGCACGATGCGGACCGCATACGTGTCTGCCCGCGAGTTGCCGCTCCCGAAGCGCGGCACGCGCTTCAGCATCAGCCGCTGCACCTCGGCCCCCGCAAAGTCGGTTGCAAGCAATAGGGAAATATCTTCCCAGGAAAGCATTTTATCCTGTTCCACCCGCTGCTCGAGGGCGGCAAACGAATCCGCCACCACGGCCAGCCCCGCCCCATCCACGCAGAGGTTCACAAATTCAACCCCTCCGAACGTGGCGTCCAAACCCCGCTCTGCCGGTCCATAACAGAGCAGGTCCATCACAAGTTCAGGGAAAACCTCGTGCATATGGGCCATCTGGAAATCAAGACCTTTTGCCGTGGTCAGCACGGCGCGTTCCAGATGCCGGGAAAAGAGCTGCCACAGATAATCCACGCTTTTCTGCCCGGATGGGGAAACACGTGGTGCTTCGCCTGAATCAGCTGCGTTTGAAACTGGCGCCGCGATGCCCGAAACTGGCACAGCAATGAAGGAGACCGGCATCGAAGTGCCTGGGACTGGTGCAGCCATGCTGCCGTTACCCAGCATTTCCTGCAGAGCCACTTCGAATACTTTGGCGAAATTGATCTTCACACAGTCGTTGAGGGTGTATTCACGGCCCGGGATGGCATTCCAGTGGCATCCGGACTTTTCACGGTCAACCGCCAGTTCAAGGGGATAACCCATGCGCATGAAGCCCTCGTTGGTGCCCTTGTCCCCCAGAAAGTTGGGCTGACCCATCCGATCCTCGAACAGCATCTGCACGGAGCGTTCCAGCAGTTTCGGATTCAGCCGGTCATGGACGCGGACGCAGATGCTGACGGGAATCTTCAGACGGTGCATCGCTTCAAGCAGCAGGAATGAAAGCTCGTTTGTCCGATCGTTCCCGAACTTGTCGGAACCGCCAACCTGATAGTAGGTGTTATCCTTGAGAAACAGGCAGCATAGGTGGAAGATGGCTTCCTCATCGTCAATGAGGCCGGCATGCTTGTCATTGTCATAGTAGTGCTTCAAAAAAACGTCAATGGAACCGAGGGCTGCCCCTGCCCCGTTGTACATGTCGAACGTGACGATCTGCCAGGCCGTGAACTGGCAGGCTTCCAGGAAGGACATCGGCGGCCCGGTCACAAGTTTTCGGTTGATGCGTGCCATTTCAAGCAGGTTTTTCCGGATCTCCGGCCTGGTTTCCAACTCAGCCATGACTGCCGCCGCTTCCGCATGGCGGCTGATGAAATTCTGGATGCCCATCACGACGTCGGCCAATCCGTCCAGAAAATCCGCATGGCTTTCATCCAGCGTCTCGCGGCTTTTTTTGATATTGTCGAGGATTCCCTGCCATCCAAGCCGGAAACCGATTCTGATGTCCGGTGTGAAATGCTGGGTAGCCCCAATGCCGGAAACGATATCATACTGCTTCAGGTCTTCCTTCAGGTCCGAATAGGGAATGTCCGGGTGCCAGCCCGGCTGCCGATACCTGTCAAATCGATCCACCCAGCCTCCGGCGAGTGAATTCATCGGATCGATGCAAACCGGATGGTTTTCCAAAAAAGCCCTGAAATTCGCCCCGCATGCCTTTGGACCATAGATGCCGCCACTGGGGTGATTCGGCTTCGGCGTGAAATGATATCCTTCCGGCGGAGGCTCGATGCCTTTGTCGTCGGTGTCCATGGTCCGGCCGTACGTCCTTAGCTTCCACTGCACTTGTTCGGCTTTTCTCGCCTTGATGGCATCCAGCCTGTTCTGCCAATTCCAAATCTGCTCCACCATTTGTCTCCCTTGCAGTTATCATTGTTTTCAAGGCTTCATCTTGCTTTCATACAAGTGGCCTCAATGTGCGTATATCTGTACAATGCTTTCGCACATGCGGGTTCGATGCGTTCAAGTCTTCACAATGCTGCCATAACCGTGGAACGGATATGGAATGACGATTCGGCCTTCCAGAGTGTCGCCAATGCCGCTGTATAAATCCGCATTTCCGTCTGCACGCACCACCATGCCTGATGTGAACGCACAATCCGCCAGTTCCGGCTTCTTTGCAGGACCGGCAGGATAACAGGCCCGGGTGCCGATGATATGCACATCCAATGCCTCATGGGCCGCAGGATCGAAGACGAAGGCGATATTAAGGTAAACGGCAAGGGTTACGCCGTCATCTCCCGGTTGTTTCAGGCACTTGTGCCCTATCACGCCGATTTTTCCGGAATCCAGCAGATATGCCTGATTGCAGCCGCCCCATTCACCTTCGGCGAACAAGCCGGGAATATACGGCGCCCATTCGATGACATCTGCCGTCAGATGGTCCAAATCAGGTATGACGGCAAATCCGATCTGCGATTCCGCCCCGAATTTTCTTTTGATTTCCTCGTTGCGCGGACGTGAAAAAACGCCAATCCGGCCGTCGGCCAGTTGAACCAGCCTGATATCCTTCATATAATCGGGACCGGTTGTGAAATAATACATGTCGTTCAGATCCGTGCCCCGGTAGAAGTAACCGTAATAGGTGTCGATGGCGCCGGTCTTGTAGCGCACATGGGTTCCTCCGAGTACAATCTGCCCGTTGACGACGGCAATGTACGGATCCTCCAGCTGCCAGACCATGGAATCCGGTACCAGTGTCCAATCATCCTTCCCTGAGTTTTCAAACAACCGTACCCATGAACGCGCCCATTCCCCACGGCGCTCCACACGGCCAAAGATATGCCGGCGGCCATCCCATTCGAATGGGATGGAAGTATTGTACACATCGTACCCTTCCACGCCATGAAAAGTGAGAACAACGGATTCAAGAATCCTTTTCTCCCGTTCAAATTGTTCGCGCTGCTGTTTGAGATCCATGGCATCTCCCTCCAATGAATGGTCAAAAAAGCTGCCTCAACTTTCAATGCACCCGGAAGAACTCAATACTCACCTTTCATGCATAAACGGATGTGACCAAGCGCTTGAGCCATATATCGACCGGGATTGTTTGTAAATTCAACTTCTATGGAAAGGTTGCCTTCGTATCCAACGTTCTTCAATGCCTTCAGTACGGCCGTATAGTCCACGATGCCAGCGCCCGCCGGCAAGTTGCCTCGCGTCAGCCCGTCTGAATCCTTGGCATGGACATTGAAGATTTTCTTCCCCCCCAGCATGAAAATGGCAGTTTCAACATCGATATTCTGGTTGACCAGGTGCGCCGTGTCAAGCTGGATTCCCAAATTCAGCCTTGCGACATCGGCAATCAGCTGCAGCATGGCATGAGGCGTTGCGCACAAGGAATGCGGGAAGCACTCCATGGCGATGCGGAGGCCGTGCGCCGAAGCCAGGTCGCACGCTTTGCCGATCATGGCGGTGAAGAGGTTCCAGTCCTTTTCCCAGCTGTAGTCTGCCGGCAGGTTGGTGGCAATCTTTTCCGCGGGGGAGCCTTTTCGGTTCGGCTTTGCACCGAAGGGCCCCGGTATGATGCATGAAATCGTTCCCGCGCCCATGTTCTCCGCAGCGGCGCAACACTTGCTGAAATAATCAAGCTGCGTCTTTTGAACTCCTTCATCCGTATTGTTCCAAGAGTCCGATTGAAAAACGAGGCCGCCGATTTCAAGCCCGATGGATTTCGCATGCGCTCCGAGATCCTTGCATGCGGCTTCCGTGAAGAAGCCGTCAAGCGAGTCGTACGCGGATAGATAGTCCACGATGTCGAACCCAAGGCTTTTCACATTGTCGGCGATCCGTTTCAGTGAATCTCCCTGGGGCATGTCTTCCGGAGTGGGGGTCCATCCCCATGCAACGCTTCCTATTTTCATGGCTTTGTCTCCTTCTCATGGTCTCCCGATTCAGTTTTCCACTGACTATCCAAACCCATAACCATTTCAGTTCCATCATACCATGCCAGGCTTCGTCTTTGTGTGTGCCGCAGGTGCGGCATGGGAACTGGCATGCGAATACGGCCTCGCAGTATTTGCATCGTTGTGTGCGCTGCGCATATGCGACATGGGCATTGTGGCCCATTCGCCCTGGATTAGGCCACAATGGCAAGGGGGCTACCTCTTTCGAGACAGCCCCGTGCCGATGCTTCCCCTCAACCTTCCGGGAATCCATTCAAATCACGCCGTCGGCTTCCATGGCCGTCAGCACTTCCAGACATACTTTCACGCCCTCAAGCTCAGGATACATCGATGCGCTTTCATACTCCACGATAAACCATTCGGTTCCCCCGGTGGTGCGACAGATCGACATGAATTCCATCCACGGGACATCATCGTCGCCGATCATGCAGTTGTAACCGTCTTCTGCGGAAACCGCGCCTTTTTCAAGACTGTACGGCTTCAGATGAACAGTCACGTACCGGTTCGGATAACGGCGCAGCAGGCTGAGAATTCCGATGCCCCGCCCGTTGATCACATGCCCGTTGTCCATCTGCACGATGATTGACGGATCCGTGTTGTCAAACAGCGCCGTGAAAGGACAATCCGATGAATTGGGATAGAATTTCAGTTCACTGGCATGATTGTGGTATCCCAGCCTCATGCCGTGGACAGCCAGCTTTTCGGCGATTTTGTTGAAGAGGCCTGCCGTTTTGACTGCCGCTTCCATATTTTCCGTCATTTCATCCGGAATGCCGGGTATGATGACATTCTTGTTTCCGATGACCTTGAAATAGGTGACGGTGGCATCGAACAGATCATCCTGCACATAGCTCCAGGGTGTATGCCATCCGCAGCAGACCAAACCGTTGGCATCCAGTTCCTTCTTGATGGCTTCAGCCGTGAATGTGAATCCGCCAAAGAACTCGACGCCCAGGTATCCCATCTCCCTGACGCTCTTCAATGTGCCGGGCATGTCCTTAGCAAGTTCATCCTTAACCGAATAGAGTTCCACGCCATACCTGTACTTGCTCATCCTGCATTCTCCTTTTTTGTTTTATTTCAATATGTTCCCGATGTATCTCCACCCAGTTCTCAATTGATTTTCAAATCATAATGTGACTGCTTTTCCCCCATTGCGGGCTGAACGATAAATTGCTTCAAGCACCTTGACAACCTGCGCGGCTTCTTCGGGTTTCACCTTGGGCTCCGTGTCGTTGACAAGGCAATCAACCCACCAGGCAATTTCCTTGTCGTAGGGCGACAGGCCGGAACTGTCCCTGACCGGCCGCGACGTAGATTCCCACAACCTGCCGTGATGCTCGCCGTTGAGGGTAAGCTGCCCCTGCATGAGCTCGGCACCGCCTTTCACCCCATAGAGGATCGCCCCGTCCCGTCCCGGTTCCTTCATGTTGACCGCCCATGTCGCATTGACTAGAAGCGTGGCACAGCTTTGCAGCGTGACCATGCCGAAGGCGCCGTCTTCCACCTCGAATTTTTCAATGTCCCAGGGTCCGCCGTCATTGTATCCGCCCAAGGGAATCAAGTCGCTGTTCAGGTTGCCCACGGCGGAGACAACGGGAGAATAATCATTCATGAGCCATAGCGTGAAGTCCACAAGGTGGGTGCCGATGTCGATGAGGGGGCCCCCTCCCTGCTTGGCCATGTTGAGAAAAACTCCCCATGTCGGGACGCCGCGCCGCCGCATCGCCTTCGCTTCGGCATAGTATATTTTCCCGAGTTCCCCTCCCGCCACCATGTCATGGAGGATCTGCGCATTTTCAGTGAAGCGCAGCTGATAACCCACGCTCAGC
>CAZFWQ010000151.1:0-7601 GCA_964522755.1 uncultured Oscillospiraceae bacterium
ATTCATGGGAATCGGGAGAACCATCCACGGGGTCATGGGGCACAGGATACATCTGAAGGGCGCCATGCTGGCCACGGCATCCCTAAGCGTCGCCTGCTACGCCGTGACCATCTTCGCACCTTATCCCATCCTCTCGCTGCTGGGCTGCGCATTCTGCGGCTTTTCCGTAAGCCTCATGTGGCCCGGGACATTCAGCCTCGCCGCAGCTGCATTCCCGAAGGGCGGGACCGCCATGTTCGGGCTGATGGCCGTTTTTGGCGATATAGGCGGATCTGTCGGCCCCTGGATAGCAGGATTCGTTTCGGACCTGGCGCAAAAGTCCGACAAGCTGATCGCCTTGGGTGCTTCAATGTCCCTCATGCCGGAACAGATGGGATTGAAGGCGGGCCTTTTCGTTGCCACCGTTTTTCCTGTCGTCATGCTGCTTGGCCTGGCAGCATTCAATCCCCATCCGGTAAAACCCGTGAACCAATAGTCTGAAAAACAACAAGATTTGGAATACCTTCTATCCAACAGGAATTCAGAATGAATTGCAGGAAGATGGCAAAAGATGATCTAAAGGCCAATCAATGTATATTTAATACAGCAAAAAAAAATCAGCCATCTACTCTTTCTTATGGTAAAATGTTCATAGTCGGAAATCAATCCGTATGCTTTAAATATGTGCTCGGGAAGGAGCAAATCCATGAAAACACTCATTCTGTATACAACCAAGCACGGCACAGCCACAAAATGCGCCGAACAGCTCGCGAAGAAATTTCCAGGTCAGGTTGATGTGATGCTACTCTCAGACAACCACCCGGAATTGACGGGGTATGACACGGTCATACTGGGTGGATCCATCTACGGCGGCAAGATTCAAAAGGCAATGCGGGCATTCTGTTCCTCCTATATCGATACGCTCAGAAGGAAACGCCTTGGACTGTTCGTCTGCTGCTTGTCCACAGTACAGGCTGACGCCAGCCTGAAAGCATCTTTCCCATCCGAACTGATTGCACATGCCACTGCGACGGCAAGACTGGGCGGCGGGTACAATTTAGGTGAAATGGGCTTCTTCGAAAAGATGTCGGTCAAGGGCCTCATCAAATCCGAAGCGAAAAAAGCAGGAAAACCGGCTGCTGTCATTGGCAAGGGCGATAACATCGACATTTCCAATGCTGAAATCGCACGCATGGCTGCCGCATTGATAAAGGGATAAAATCTCTACCGGTTTCCAACAAGGGAACGGCAAGGCATACATGGACATCAGCTGCAAGTGAGTAAACCTGAAATAAGACACCCAACCGGGTGTCTCTTTTCCGTGGGGAGGATTAGTTCATGAACTCCAACACCCAGGTCACGATAGGGAAGAAAGCATTCCTGACCTCGGCCGGCATACTTCTTGCGCTGATGATCTGCGCGGGACTGCTGACACAGTTTGTCCCGGCCGGCTCATATGAACGGATTCTCATCGACGGGCGCGAAACCATCAACCCGGATTCTTTCCAGATTACCGGAGACGCCCATTACCCTGTCTGGAGATGGTTCACCGCGCCGGTGGAAGTTCTTGGATCCAAAGACAACACAGTCATCATCACCATCATCGTCTTTTTGCTGTTCATTGGCGGCTCCATCGCGGTGCTGAACAGCTCCGGCGTATTGAACGCCATCCTCGGCGGGGTCGTCAGGCGCTTCTCCAGCCGCAAATACCGTCTGATGGCAGTGCTGGTGTTTCTTTTCATGTCCATGGGCGCTGTAATAGGCATGTTTGAGGAAGTGGTCCCATTGATTCCCATCTTCATCGTGCTGTCCTGGGGTCTGGGATGGGATTCACTGACCGGTTTGGGCATTGTGCTGCTGTCAACGGGTTTCGGTTTCGCAGCAGCCGTCACGAACCCATTCACCATCGGCATCGCGCAGAAAATTGCCGGTCTGCCGATGTTCTCCGGGCTCTTCTTTCGCGCAATCATCTTCCTGATTGTCTATGGGGCGGTCTTCCTGTTCCTGCGCGCATATGCAAGGCGGATTGAGAAGACCCCTTCCCTGTCAACGGTTTTCGATCTGGACAAACCTCACAGGGATCTTTCCGGCACGGAACCCGCTTCATTGGCTGTAAATCCGTCGATGAAACGGGCGGTAGGCTGGTTTGCCGGATCCATGCTCCTGATGCTGGGCATCCTGGTGGCTGGCGCCTTCATCCCGGCCATTTCGGAGCTGTCACTGCCGCTGGTGGGGCTGATGTTCCTGATCGGCGGCCTCGGCGCGGGGTTCCTCTCAGGAATGGGCGCAAAGAAAACGATACGCGAATTCGGAAGCGGAGGCCTTGCCCTGGCTCCTGCCATCCTCCTGATCCTGATGGCCTCGAGCATAAAGTACATCATCACGGGCGCGGGCATCCTGGACACGATTCTTCACGCGCTGGCCGGCCTGCTCCAGGGCAGTCATCCCTTTGTGGCCGTCATCATCGTATACGGGCTGGTCCTGCTGATGGAGCTGTTCATCGGTTCAGGCAGCGCCAAGGCATTCCTGATCATGCCCATCATCGTACCCCTTGCGGACATCATCGGTGTGAACAGGCAGATCATGGTGCTGGCTTTCCAGTTCGGAGACGGTTTCAGCAACCTGCTGTATCCCACCAACCCGGTGCTCCTGATAGGGCTTGGACTGACCGTGGTCAGCTACACCAAATGGTTCAAATGGGTCATCAAGCTGCAGGGCATCATTTTCCTGTTGACGCTGGCCATTCTTGAAGTGGCATTGCTAATCGGGTACGGACCGTTTTAATGGCGGATTGAAAACCTCATGTCTGCATTTTCCCTTATTCGGCGAACTGAACGTCGTACAGGCTGTGATAGAAGCCCTTGGCTTCCATCAGGCTTTCATGCGTGCCGCGCTCGATGATGTCCCCGTGATCGATGACCAGGATCTCATCGGCCTCCCGAATGGTGGAGAGCCGGTGGGCAATGATGAAGCTGGTCCTCCCTTTGCGCAGCTGGAGCATGGCCTGCTGGAGCACCATCTCCGTGCGCGTGTCCACGCTGCTTGTCGCCTCGTCAAGAATCAGCACGGATGGATCCGCCAAAACAGCGCGGGCAATGGAAAGAAGCTGGCGCTGGCCCCCAGAGAGGCCTCCGCCGGATTCATCCAGAACCGTGTCATACCCATCCGGAAGGCGGCGGATGTACGAATCCGCGCCGACAGCCTTCACGGCGGCCTCCACTTCGGCATCAGACGCATCCAGCCGCCCGTAACGCACATTTTCGCGGATGGACCCTGAAAACAGGTGGGTGTCCTGCAGCACCATGCCGAAGCAGGGGCGCAGGGTATCGCGCTCCCAATGCCGCAAATCGCGCCCGTCCATGAATATGCTCCCGCTGCCGGGATCGTAGAACCGGACAAGCAGATTGACGATGGTTGTCTTTCCGGCTCCAGTCGGGCCTACCAGCGCCACCGTCTTTCCCGGGGGAGCATCCAGCATCACGTTCTTCAATACCGGCACATCAGGATGGTATCCGAAAGTGACCCCGTCAAACTGCACATGCCCCCTCGGATTCGTTACGGGAATGGCTTGCGGCAGATCTGCCGGTTCCGGTTCCTGGTCCATCAGCTCGAATACGCGCTCGGCACTGGCCTGTGCGGACTGGATGGTGCTGTACAGGTTCGCGATGTCATTGAGCGGGCGGGAAAACTGTCGGGAATAATTGATGAAACTGGCGATGATGCCCACTGAAATGGCTCCTGAAACGGCAAGCCAGCCGCCGGCCGTCGCCACGATGACAAATCCGATGTTCGTCAGCACGTTCAGCATGGGCATCACAAGGCCGGACATCACCTGTGCCTTGCGTCCGGCTTCCTTCAGCCGCGCATTGATTTCATCGAACTGGGCAATGACGTGGTCCTCGTGGCCGAATGCCTTCACGACAAGCTGCCCTGAGAGAATCTCCTCGATGTGCCCGTTGAGTTCCGCCAGATTGGCCTGCTGGGCGCGGAACTGCTTCCGGGACCGCTTGGCCACCTGTCCTGAAAAAACAAGGGTAACCGGTACGGTGATGAGGGTCAGCAAGGTGAGGATCGGTGATAGGACCAGCATCATCACGAAAGAACCGGACACCATGAAAATGCTCGAAAACAGCTGGGTTGTGGATGAGGACAGCATGGTGCTGACATTGTCGACATCATTTGTCAGGCGGCTCATCAGCTCGCCATGCGTCCTGGTGTCGAAAAACACCAGGGGAAGCTTCTGAATCCGCTCAAACAGGGATTTCCGGATGACCATCACAATGCGCTGCACAACACCGGCTATCCACCATTCCTGAAGCCAGGAAAGCAGTGCTCCGACCCCATAAGCGGCACCCAGCCCAAGTATGACGACATGAAGGCGATTGAAATCCACACCGGCCTTTTGCGACATCGCGTCCACGCCGCTCCCGATAAGCCATGGACCCACCAGGCCGAGGGCAGAGCCAACCGTTGCGATGACAAATACGGATGCCAGTTTCCACTGTTCCTTTCCGAAAAGCTTCCAAAGACGCCTGATGGTTCCCCACATGTCTTTTGGTTTTTCCCCGCCACCGAAACGGCCGCCCATGTGGTGCATGCCAGTCGTGCCCGGCTTGAGCCTTGCATCTGCGGCAGTGGATCCGGGGCCGGGACGCGGACCGGAGCCCGCATTCGGACCGGGGCCGGGACGCGGATCGGAGCCCGCATTCGGACCGGGGCCGGGACGCGGATCAGAGCCCGCATTCGGACCGGGGCCGGGCCGCGGGCCGGAGCCCGATCGCGGACCGGTTTCCCGCGTGCTGTCTGCATGTTTCCTGTCCGCCATCTCAGACCACCTCCCTGCCGGACCGGTCAAGGCCCATTTGGGAACGATAGATGTCCCTGTATATCGGGCATTCAGCCAGCAGACCCTTGTGTGTTCCCGACCCGACAAGTTTCCCCTCGTCTAGGACCAGGATGCGGTCCGCGTTCATGACCGAATGAATTCGCTGTGCGATCAGCAAAACCGTCAGATTCTGCGCATGCAGGCGCAAACGGCTGCGGATGCGGGACTCCGTGCCCATGTCTATGGCGCTGGTACTGTCGTCCATGACCAGCACGGGCGCACCGCACAACAATGCCCTTGCGATGCAGAGCCTTTGCTTCTGCCCCCCCGACAGGTTCACGCCGCCCTGGCCGATCCAGGTGTCGTACCCGTCGGGCAGTTTCGGAATGAATTCATCCGCGCAGGCCACGCGGACAGCGGCCTCCAGCTCTTCATCGGTCGCCTGCGGCCTGCCCCAGAGCAAGTTGTCCCGGATGGTCCCGGTGAACAGGATCGCCTGCTGGGGCACCATGGCAATACGGCTCCGCAGATCCGACAATCCGTAAGCACGCACATCCTGGCCATCCACCAGGACGCTTCCTTCCGACACGTCATAAAACCGCGAGAACAAATTGACAAGCGAAGACTTGCCTGAGCCTGTGGAACCGATGAGCGCCACAGTCTGCCCCGGTTCCACCCTGAACGATATGTCTTTCAGCACGGGTATGGATTGCCCTGGCCAGCAGAAAGCGGCATCACGCATTTCCAAGGCGCCATGCACCGTGGGGGACGCAGTTTCTTCGGGCAGCGGCATGCCGTCTTCAAGCCCGAACACTTCGCCGATGCGGTCTGCGGATGTCTTGGCCCTGACGCCGGCAGTGAAAATCCAGGAAACCATCATCATGGACTGCAGAATCTGCAGCGAATAGTTGATGAACGCGATGATATCGCCAACCAGCATGTTCCCGGCGGATATGCGGACGCCGCCGAACCAGATGATCAGGATGATGCTGCCGTTCATGAGCACCAGCATCAAGGGCTGTATGGTCGCCATCGAACGGGCGGCCTTCACGCCGAGTCCGGTCAGGTTCTGGTTGGCGGCATCGAATTTCTGCTGTTCATGCCGATGCCTGTTGAACACTTTCACGACGCGCACGCCCCCGAGATATTCGCGCATTACGCCGTTGACGCGGTCGACGGCCGACTGCACTTTCTTGAACAACGGCAATCCCCGCTGGATGCGCAGCCATATCAGAAAGCCCAGGACGGGGATGACGGCAACCAGGATCATTGCAAGGCCCGGATTCAGGATGAATGCCATGATGACGCTGCCCATCAGCAGCAGCGGCGCGCGGATGAAAACGCGGGTGAGCATGAACGACATGTGCTGCACCTGCATGACATCGTTCGTTAGGCGGGTGATCATCGAAGACGGGCCGAACTTCAGGATGGCGGACATGGAAAGTCGCTGCGCCTTCCGGAACAAGTCCGCGCGGATCAGGGTTCCCAGGTCCTGCGAGACTTTCGTGGAAAGCCAGTTGCGCGAAAGACCCATGAGGGAGCCGAAAAGCGCGAGACCAAGCATGATGCCGCCGGTCTGCAGGATGTAAGGCGTATTGCTGTTGCGGATGCCGATGTTGACGATGGATGCCATGAGAGTGGGCAGGCTGAGATCTACAAGGACCTCCACAAGAAGGGCCAGCCACGCGGGTACTGCCAGTTTGAGATAATCCGGCATGTACCGGCCAAGCCAGAGGAGTTTTTTCATATGTTCTCTCCCGCACTGTGAAAGATGCGCTTCCCGAGCATGGAACAGATGAGGGAGACAGCCAGTTCCCCGGTTTGGTTCGCATGATCCAGGATGGGATTCAACTCCACAAGGTCTATCGCACGCAGCTTCGGACTGGCCGCAATCATTTCAGCGGCAAGGTGCGCTTCCCGGTATGTCAGTCCACCCTGTACCGGCGTACCGACGCCGGGTGCTTCCGACGGCGTCACCACGTCCAGGTCGAAACTGGCGTGGACCGCATCTGTCCCGGCTTCCGCAACGTCAAGCGCACACCGCATGATGCGGTTCATGCCATGCGCATCGATATCCTCCATCGTGAAGACCGTTACGCCGAACCGGCGCAGCAGGCAGATTTCACCGTCATCAAGGCTGCGGGCACCAACTATGGCCACCTTGCAGGGATCGACGAATGGAACGGACCGTGGTTCCTGATCCGACACTCCTTGAACTCCCGCGCCGACGGCGGCCGCGAGCGACATGCCGTGCAGGTTGCCGCTGAGCGTCGTTTCCTCGTTGTTGAAGTCTCCATGGGCATCCATCCAGATGACGCCGATGTTTCCGAATACGCGTTGGGTACCAAGAAGCGAGCCGGCGGCTATGCTGTGATCCCCGCCGAGGATGATGGGGCGGTGCCCTTTTGCCAGGCTGTCCGCCACTGCGTCCGAAAGACGCCCGTTGATGTCCGCGATGGCTTTTTTATAACGCGCCTTCGGGTTGTCTTCCGGCAAATCTCCCACGGGAACGTCAATGTTGCCAAGATCGCGGCATGGAAGCCCCATGCGCAGCACCGCCTCATGAAGGCCCGAGTAACGGATGGCAGCCGGCCCCATGTCCACGCCCCGACGGGATGCGCCCAAATCTACCGGGACCCCGATGATGTCTACCTGCATCCTTGTCCTCCACTGCACCTTTTCCCGGCATGACCTTCCGCCGGCGAAGCAACTGCTCCCGGCGGCTGCAAATTGAATGCCCGGAACAAGCTCCTGTCCATTATATGCCGGCGGCGGGCGCATCACAACACGAAACGGT
>CAZFWQ010000151.1:7701-9040 GCA_964522755.1 uncultured Oscillospiraceae bacterium
AACAAGCTCCTGTCCATTATATGCCGGCGGCGGGCGCATCACAACACGAAACGGTTCAAGCTGGAACGGTTCAAGCCTGGAACGGTCTGGAAACAGTCTGGAAACAGTTGACGCCTAAAGTTCCATAATGACGCCATTCATGATATGCTGATGAAAAGAGACGGCTTTTGGCACAGCCCCTGCTTGGCAGTGCCGCCTTGCGCGCGGCACTAGGATTTCAATCACTTCGGAGGATATATGCAATACGAACTGCCTTGCTACAAATCGCCGGATTTTCAGCTGAAAGCATTCACAGATGCGCCGGATGCCAAACTCGTACACGTTGTACAGAGCGGAGTCGCTCCTGACCACTTCCATGCCAACACCATTTTCCCCGAATATTTCAAACTGGACGGTGTCTGGCACCTGGCTGTCGAAAGCCGCATGGACTGCGTCACAGTCGCCATTCCCGCCCCTGACGGCTCATGGCGGCTCGATGTAAAGGAATTCCGCCGCCTCGCATTGGGCGACCTGGTTGTGACGGGCCGGACAGAGGACGCTTCCGAGGGCATCTTCGTGCATGTCGACGGGTTCCGCGGCGAAAGCGCAGGCGTGGATGTGTTTGCTTTCCGGACGGGCCGTTCCCGTGAAACGTCATATTCGCGCGACTATGATCGCCTATATGACCTGCTCCGATATGAAAAGGACCACGGTCATGTGGTGTGGGTTCTCGGACCCGCCGCGGTTTTCGACTCCGATTCCAGAAACGCGTTGGTGTCCCTGATCGAGAAAGGATATGTCCATGCGGTTTTTGGTGGAAATGCCCTGGCGACGCATGACATGGAAGGCGAGTTTTTCCGGACGGCCCTCGGGCAGGACATTTACACGCAGGTTTCCCTGCCGAACGGGCATTACAATCATCTGGACGTAATCAATACGGCACGCAGGGCCGGTTCACTGAAAGCCCTGCAGGAAGCCGGATATTTACGGGGCGGCGTTGTGAATGCATGCCTGAGGCACAATATCCCGCTTGTCCTGGCCGGTTCCATCCGGGACGATGGGCCGCTTCCAGGCGTCATACCGGATGTTTATGCCGCCCAGGACGCCATGCGGGCGGAAATCAGGAAGGCCACGACAGTGCTGGGGTTGGCCACGCAGCTGCATTCCATCGCCACGGGAAACATGACGCCATCCTACCGGATGGCGGATGGCGTGCTTAGGCCCGTATATATTTACAGCGTCGACGTTTCGGAATTCGCGGTGAACAAGCTTCGGGACCGCGGCACGCTGGAAGTGACCAGCATCGTGACGAACATTCAGGATTTCCTGGTGAACCTTGAGCGGAACCTGCCTTAGAATT
>CAZFWQ010000152.1:0-7786 GCA_964522755.1 uncultured Oscillospiraceae bacterium
CCTTTCGAAGGGGACCCGCGCCGCATCCTGAAAAAAACGCTGAAAAAGGCTTCGGACCTGGGGTATGTGTTCAACATAGGTCCGGAATGCGAGTTCTTCCTCTTCCACACCGACAACGAAGGGAAGATGACAGCCACCACCCACGACAATGCCGGTTATTTCGACCTTGGGCCCATGGACCTGGGCGAGGATGCGCGCCGCGACATCTGCCTCACATTGGAAGACCTGGGTTTTTCAGTGGAAACATCACACCACGAAGTGGCGAACGGCCAGCATGAAATCGACTTCCGATACGATGAAGCGCTGAAAACCGCGGACAACATCATGACATTCAAGCTGGTTGTGAAAACAGTGGCACAACGTCACGGCCTGGCTGCGTCATTCATGCCCAAGCCAATCCAGGGCATGGCCGGCAGCGGCATGCACGCGAACCTGTCCTTGTCCGCCGGCGGCGTCAACCTGTTCCCCGAACCGCTCGATCCGCTCGGACTGTCCAAAACGGCCTATTCCTTCATAGCCGGGCTGATGGCCCATATTCCCGCCATCATGGCCGTCACGAACCCGATCATCAATTCCTACAAGCGACTTGTCGCAGGATTCGAGGCTCCGGTCTACAATGCATGGGCAGCCAGGAACCGGAGCCCCCTCATCCGGGTTCCCGCCATCCGCGGCCAATCCACCCGCATCGAACTGCGCAGCCCGGACCCGTCCTGCAATCCGTACCTGGCGTTCGCCGTAATGCTTGAAGCCGGCCTCGACGGCGTATTGAGAAACCTTGTCCCGCCCGGGCCGGTTGAACGCAACCTCTACACGATGAGCGCGGACGAACGCCGCGCACTCGGTGCGAACCTGCTTCCCAGAAGCCTGGAGGAAGCCCTGAGGGCACTCGGATCGGACCCGCTCATCCTTGAAACCCTTGGAACGCACGCCTCGGAACGGTATCTCGAGGCAAAATGGCTTGAATGCGAAGAGTATCAGCAGTGCATTCACGCATGGGAAACGGAGAAATACCTGGCCAGCTGCTGATGCGTCCCCAAACAAACCCAGCTCCGCCGGACCATGGCATTCCGATGCGGAAGGCCTCTCAACCCGTGCGCCGGACGGACGGCCGATTTCATGAGATTGGAGGTGAAGCGGTGCGGTGCAATATCCTGATGGCAGTCAGACACCAGGAGGCAATGGATCAAATGTCCGGCATCCTCGCTTCACTGGGATACCAGATAACGGATACCTGCACGACCGGCATGCAGGCCCTCCGTTCCGCGGGCAGCCGTCCCTGCGACATCGCAATCGCCGGATTCAGCCTGCCCGACATGACGGGACTGGCCTTTGCCGAAAACCTCCTGGACATCTGCGGCGCATCCGTCCTGCTCATCGTGCCGCCGGAACAGATGTCCTACGCCAGGCAGTCCGTCGGGAACCTTGACGTTTCCTGTCTGGCGCGCCCGGTCACCGCTGCGGGCCTCGCCACATCCATCGACATGATCCTGCAGTTCAGGGAACGATACAGGCGCATGCAGAACGAAACGAAAAAGCTCACGGAGGCTCTTGACCGCAGGAATCTGGCCGACAAGGCAAAAGCCGCCCTGATGAAGGGCCTGGGCCTCGCGGAGGCGGAAGCCTGGCGACGGATGCAGAAACAAAGCATGGACACGGGAAAGCCGATGGAACATGTAGCCCGCCACATTCTCGACATCTATGGGGCAAAAGACAGGCAAGGCACGGACAGCGGTCGCGTTGCGGGGAACTCCGCAGACGCGGGATGATCGACAGAAAGGGCCGGCGGCATCGCACTGGCAGGTGACAATCATGAAAGATAACGAAAAGAAGCAGAATCCATCCCGACAGTGTCCGGGAACAACAGCCGCCCTCTGGCGGCGCGAGTTCGAGCATGACGCATGCGGGACCGGCTTCGTCGCGAACATTCACGGGAACCGCTCGCATGCCATCGTATCGGATGCCCTGGAAATCCTGGTGCGCCTGGCCCATCGCGGCGGAACCGGCGCCGATCCCGATACCGGGGATGGTGCCGGCATCCTTACCCAGATGCCAGACAGGTTTTTCCGCATGAAACTGAATTTCCACCTGCCGCGGGAAGGAAAATACGCCGTCGGGATGTTTTTCATGCCCCTGGACGCATCGGAACGCAAGAAGGATGAAAACACGATTGAAGCCCTCGTGGCTGAAGAATCGTTCGAAATCATCGGGTGGCGGACCGTGCCGACGAACCTCCATGCGTGCGGCAATGGCGCGCGTGCAAGCGCTCCCTGCGCAAGGCAGCTCTTCATCACCTGGAATTCGACGGCGGATGCGGTCGGCACAAGGCTGTTCGTCCTGAGGAAACGCATTGAGAACGCATTTCGAAAAGAAGCGCGCGATACGTACATTCCCAGTTTTTCAGACAAGACCATTGTCTACAAGGGCATGATGCAGGCCTGGCAGGTGTCGGATTTCTATCCGGACCTCCTGGACAGCAACTACATCTCGGCCATCGCCCTCGTCCACTCGCGGTACTCCACCAATACGTTCCCGTCCTGGAACCGCGCGCAGCCCTTCCGGCTCGTGGCCCACAACGGGGAGATCAATACCCTGAAAGGCTGCGAACACGCCACCCTTGCCGCTTCAGCCGCCATGAACGGGGGGCGGCTCGCGGAACGGTTCCCGGATATCCTCCCCATCCTGGATGAGGATGGGAGCGATTCGACCAAATTCGACAACCTGTTTGAATTTCTCTGCGCCACGGGCAGGACGATCCCCCAGGCCCTTTTCATGATGATGCCCGGCCCCTGGTCGAGAGATGCGACCATGGACGAAAACCAGCGGGAATTCTACCGCTATTCCGCCTGCCTCATGCCCCCGTGGGACGGCCCCGCCGCAATGTGCTTCACGGACGGCCGCCACGTCGGCGCCGTCCTCGACCGCAATGGCCTTCGCCCTGCACGGTGGATACTCACCCGCGCGGGCATCCTCGTGCTTGCTTCCGAATCCGGGGTGTTGGACGTTGATGCTTCCGACATCATCCGGCGCGGCAAACTCGGACCAAACCAGATGCTGATGCTGGATACAGACAGCGGAAAACTCATGGAGGACCGTGAAATCAAGGATTCATTCCTGGCGGGACCTTGGAAGACATGGCTGCAGGAGAAGATAATCCCCTGCGGGGAACCGGAATACGAACGCACGAACAAGCCCGCAAACCATACCGCGATGCAGCGCTTTTTCGGATGGACCCACGAAGACCGGATGACAACCATCCTGCCCATCGCGCTGAACGCGCTGGACCCGATCGGCGCCATGGGTTTCGACGCGCCCATAGCCGTCCTGTCCGACAAGCCGCAGCCGCTTTTCAATTATTTCAAGCAGCTCTTCGCACAGGTCACGAATCCGCCGATTGACGCCTACCAGGAGGAATGCGTCACGGGCATGGACGTCTTCCTGGGACCAAACGGGGATCCCACGCAGGACAGGCCGGACAACTGCCTGAAGATGCATCTTCCGTCACCGGTCATCAACACCTCTTCCCGCGGCCTTATCCGGCAGGGAGCTCCCGGGCTTTCAAGCGCCGTGGTTTCCATGCTCTTCCGCCCGTCGGAAGGACTGGAACGCGGACTGGGGGTTTTCTTCGCTTCGGCGGAGGAAGCCATCGGCAACGGACATGCCCTGCTCATCCTCTCGGACAGCGGGGTGACTTCGGAACTGGCGCCCATCCCGTCCCTCCTGGCCACGGCCGGACTGCATCACCACCTTATCCGGAAAGGCGTTCGCGGAAAATGCTCTCTCATCGTCGACAGCTACGAGCCCCGCGAAGTCCATCATGTCGCCTGCCTCATCGGATATGGCGCGAAAGCCGTGCACCTCCGCGGCGTTTACGAAGCCGTCGAGGAATTGTCGGACAACGGTTTCCTTGGTGAAACCACCCTCAGCAAAGCCATGACGAACATTATTAACGGATATGACCACGGCATACTGAAAATCATGTCCAAAATGGGCATTTCCTGCGTGGACGGATATCACAACGCCCAGATTTTCGAAGCCCTTGGCTTGTCAGGCGATTTGGTCGACCGTTATTTCACGGGCACCGTCACCAGGGTGGAAGGCATGTCCTTGGCCGACCTGGAACGCGAGACGCTGAAAAGACATTTTTCGGCCATCGCGGATCAAGGCGGGACACTGGCGTCCGGCGGAAGATTTCAATGGAAGCGGGACGGCGAACAGCACCTCTACAATCCGGAAACAATCCACCTGCTGCAGATGGCGACCCGCAACGGCGACTATCCCCTTTATAAGGAATACAGCCGGCGCATCACGGAAGAGAACATGGTGTCGCTGCGAAGCCTCCTGGGTTTCCGGGACTGCGCGCCCGTCCCGATTGAAGAAGTTGAACCGGTTGAAAACATTGTGAAGCGCTTCAAGACCGGCGCCATGTCCTACGGCTCCATCAGCCGGGAAGCGCACGAATGCCTTGCGCTGGCAATGAACAAGCTTGGCGGCAAGAGCAATTCCGGCGAAGGCGGCGAGGCAGTCGAGCGCCTGAATACCGACAGGAACTCCGCAATCAAGCAGATTGCCTCGGGAAGATTCGGCGTCACCGGTCCTTATCTCGCCTCCGCGAAGGAAATACAGATCAAGATGGCCCAAGGGGCGAAACCTGGAGAAGGCGGCCAGCTGCCCGGCGGCAAAGTCTATCCGTGGATAGCCCGGACGCGGCATTCCACCCCCGGAGTCGGTCTCATCTCCCCTCCCCCGCACCATGACATCTACTCCATCGAAGACCTGGCCCAGCTCATCTTCGACCTGAAGAACGCGAACCCGGAAGCCCGCATCAACGTGAAACTGGTATCGGAAACCGGCGTAGGCACAGTTGCGGCCGGCGTGGCCAAGGGCGGCGCGGACGTCATCCTCATCTCCGGATACGACGGCGGCACGGGCGCGAGCCCTCGCACCAGCATCCAGCACGCGGGCCTTCCGTGGGAAATCGGCCTTGCCGAAACACACCAGACCCTTGTGGCAAACGGCCTTCGGGGCCGTGTGCGCGTGGAAACGGACGGCAAGCTGATGACCGGCCGCGACATTGCCATCGCCGCCATGCTCGGTGCCGAGGAATTCGGCTTCGCCACGCTCCCCCTGGTAGCCATCGGGTGCGTGATGATGCGGGTCTGCAACCTCGACACGTGCCCGGTTGGCGTGGCCACCCAGAATCCGGCGCTCCGTGCGCGTTTCACGGGAAAACCGGAGCATGTCGTGAACCTCATGCGCTTCCTTGCAGACGATCTGCGCGAAGTGATGGCGTCGCTGGGATTCCGGACAGTGGACGAGATGGTCGGCATGGCCGCCCGGCTCGTCCAGGCCAGGCCTTCGCCGAAAACAGCGGGACTCGACATCAGTCCGCTGATACCGGGAGACCTCCCGCTTCCCTGGCGCGATCTGATGCCGCGCAAGGATGACCACAACCGCCTGTTCCACGACATGGTGAAATCTCTCGTCGAGCAGGGGGACGCACTTGTCGAACGGCCCATCCGCAATACGGAACGGGCCGTGGCCACCCGGGTCAGCGCCTTCATCAGCAAGGAATACGGAAAACTGCCGGACGGGCGCATCCGTTTCAAATTCAAGGGAACGGCCGGGCAGAGTTTCGCCGCGTTCGCGACGGCCGGCATCGAACTGACGCTTGAAGGCGATGCGAACGACTATCTCGGAAAAGGACTGTGCGGCGCCCGCATCATCGTCAAGGCGCCGGCAAACGCCGGCTGGTCCAGGGAAGACAACCTGCTCGCGGGAAATGTCGCCCTGTTCGGCGCCACCGACGGCGAGCTGTACCTGGCCGGGCGCGCCGGAGAGCGCTTCTGCGTCCGGAACAGCGGCGCGGTCGCCGTCTGCGAGGGCATAGGCGACCACGGCTGCGAATACATGACCGGCGGCACCGCCGTCATCCTTGGTTCCGTGGGGCGCAATTTCGCTTCCGGCATGTCGGGTGGCGTGGCCTATGTGATGGAGGATGAAAACTTCCGCCGCATGGTCAACATGAAGATGGTCGGGCTCTACGAGCTTGATGCCATGGACCTTGTCACCCTCTACAAATACCTGTCCCGCCATGTGGAGCACACAGGCTCCCCCATCGCGCAGCGGGTTCTCGACAAGTGGCCAACCATGAACAGGAAATTCGTGAAGGTATTGCCTCACGACTACAGGGATATGCTCGATGCCATGGACACTGCGGAAAAGGAAGGCCTGGACGGCGAAGCGAAACTGGAACGGGCGTTCATGCTCAAGACGGGCAAGGGAAAATGAACGCCGGCCTCGGCAAGGAAGGAAGACATCATGGGAAAACCAACGGGATTCATGGATTTCGACCGCAGGACCGCCGATGAGCAGCCCTGCGCGGAACGCATCGCCAACTGGGATGAATTTCATTCCGCCCTGGATGAGCCAGGGGCAAAGGAACAGGCGGCACGCTGCATGAACTGCGGCATCCCCTTCTGCCATGGCGGCGTTTCATGGCGCGGCGTCTCATCCGGCTGCTCCATTGGAAACTTGATTCCGGAATGGAATGATTTGGTATTTCGGGGCCAGTTTGAAGAAGCATTCAGACGCCTGGAGCTGACCAACCCGCTTCATGAGTTCACCTCCCGCGTCTGCCCCGCCCTGTGCGAAGGCTCCTGCACGGTGGGCCTGCATGGAGAGCCTGTCGCCATCCGTGAAATCGAGCGTTTTCTCAGCGACATGGCCTGGGAAAAGGGATGGGCAGGACCCCGCCCCCCCGCTGCCCGGAACCTGAAAACGGTCGCCGTCGTCGGCAGCGGGCCGGCCGGGCTAGCGGCGGCATTCAGCCTCAACCGCAGCGGTTTCTCCGTGACAGTGTACGAAAAATCGGAAGCGGCCGGCGGCCTGCTCATGTTCGGCATCCCGAACATGAAACTGCCAAAGGATTTGCTCCAGAGGAAAATAGACGTGTTCCGTGAGGAAGGCATCACCTTCGTCCTGAATACGGACATTGGACGGGATTTGCCCGTTACCGGACTTGACAAGTTCGACGCTGTCCTGCTCTGCGGCGGAGCAGGACAGCCGCGCGATCTTTCCGTGACGGGCCGAAACCTGCCCGGTGTAAGGTTCGCCGTGCCATTCCTCGCAGATGCGACACGCCGGGTTGTGAGCGGTAAAACGGATGACAAGCCGATGACGGGCAGGAAAGTCGTGGTCATCGGGGGTGGAGATACGGGAAACGACTGTGTTGCCACATCCATCCGCCAGGGTGCGGATTCCGTGACGCAACTGGAAATCATGCCTCCCTCCCCTGAATCGCGCGCCGGCGACAACCCGTGGCCGCGATGGCCGTTCGTTCTGAAGACGGATTACGGCCAGAAGGAAGCCATCTTCCTGTACGGCATGGATCCCCGCACTTTCTGCGTCACCGCGGTCTCCATCCTCGGAGATGACAACGGTGTCAGCGGCATTGAAACAGTGCAGGTGGAATGGATCGGCGAAGGCGGCAAAAAGGTTCCGAAGGCCATTGAAGCGACACGCAGGAAGCAGCCCGCCACCGACATCCTCATCGCGATGGGTTTCACCGGAGCGGAAACCTACCTGCCCGATGCGTTGGGGCTGACCGTGGACCGCAGCCGTTACAGCACCTCAAGGGAAAAATTCTTCTCTGCCGGCGACATGCGGACAGGCCAGAGCCTGGTGGTCCGTGCGGAAAACGATGGACTGCGCGCTGCGGAGGAAGTGGCCAGATTCCTTTTGGGCTGAAAGATGCCAGCCGAAGGATTTCTCTTGACGAGTGCATGAA
>CAZFWQ010000152.1:7886-9031 GCA_964522755.1 uncultured Oscillospiraceae bacterium
ATGTACCCAAGTCACTTCGGATTAAGGGAGGAAATTCATGAAATTCTCCAAGATGCACGGCGCCGGCAATGATTACATTTATGTAAATGGGTTCGAGGAATGGGTGCCGGACCCGGCCAAAGTTTCAATCCTGCTCAGCGACCGTCATTTCGGGATTGGCGGGGACGGGCTGGTGCTCATCCTCCCGTCGGAAACCGCCGATTTCCGCATGAGGATGTTCAACGCGGACGGTTCCGAAGGTGAAATGTGCGGCAACGCCATCCGGTGTGTCGCCAAATACGTTTATGACAAGGGGATGACCAGAAAAAAAGAGATCTCCATTGAAACATTGGCAGGAATCCGCCAACTTACTCTTTTCACCGGCGAAAACAACCTGGTTGGCCAGGTATGCGTCTGGATGGGGCAGCCCGGGTTTTCGGACGAAGCCGAATATCCCGACATGCTGGGCCGGTCGTTTCCGGTTCCCGTCACCGTGGCCGATCGTGTCTATCCGCTGCATTGCGTTTCCATGGGCAATCCTCATGCTGTCGCATTCGTCAGGGACGTGGACGGGTTTCCCGTAAAGGAAGTCGGAACAGCCATCCAGCGTTTGCCCATGTTCCCGAGGGAAGTCAACGTTGAATTCGTGCGTGTGCTGTCGGGAACAAGCCTGCAGATGCGCGTATGGGAACGCGGCAGCGGGGAAACCCTTGCCTGCGGAACCGGGGCCTGCGCCGCCGCCGCGGCAGCCATGCGCCTTGGGCTTGTTGAACGGCGGTGCAGTGTGAAACTTCCGGGCGGAACGCTTGAAATCGAATGGAAAACAGATGGCATCTACATGACAGGACCCGCCTCCTTTGTTTTTGAAGGAGAGGTCCATCTGTAACCGCTTCTGATTTCTTCCGTCATTCTTCATCCGACGGAACAAGCAAATATCGTGATTGCCGCATTCGCGGATTCAGACAACAGGAGGTCGCACCATGACAGGAAACGGCAATTTTCATAATCTGAAGGAAACCTATCTCTTTTCAGAAATCGCCAAACGCGTCGAATCGTTCAAGACAGCCCACCCGAAAGCGGACATCATCCGCCTCGGCATCGGCGACGTGACGAGGCCGCTCCCTGAAACAGTCATCCGCGCGCTGCACGATGCCGTGGATGAGATG
>CAZFWQ010000153.1:0-8993 GCA_964522755.1 uncultured Oscillospiraceae bacterium
GAATCAACGAAAATCCGCTCTCCGTCTTTCACATAACCGAGTTTTTCGCGGGCAATCTTCTCAATGCTGTCTTCGGAAGCGATTTCCACTTTCTGTTCCTGAAGCAGTTCGTTGTTTCTTGTTTCACGATCGATCTTTACCTGGATTTCCGACATGGCCCTTCTGACCGTCTGGATCTGGGTTTCCTGCTTGACACATGTCACCGCCGTATAAACGGCCAAAACCATCAGCAGCCCGTAAATCCAGAAAGAGGGAAGCTGCCTGACAATCCGCGTCTGCACTTCCATATCCGCAGAGGTGCTTCCGGGTTGACTGCGGTCGGTTTGCGATGCGGGTTTTGCGGGTGCGGCCTTCCATTTCCCATTTATTGTCGCAGTTCCCGGCTTCACCGTGCGATTCATATGCATCACTCATTTCTCTTTGGTAATGGCCATTCAATATGGAAATCCCTTCAAGACAACTGCATTATATCCCGATCAGTCAATGACTTCAATCAAAACTTCCAACGATTTTCGCGGACGCGGCGCGGGGGCTTCCGACGCGTAGCCAATGGAGACCAGGATGCACGGGGACATGCCTTCGGGGGACTCTACCAGCTCCTTCACGGCGTCGCGCTCAAACCAGCCGACCCAGCAGGTGCCCAGGCCTTCCGCGGTGGCCGCGAGAACCAGGTGGTCCGTCACGATGGCGGCGTCAAACTCATGGTCCTTCCTGCAGAATACGACGGCAATGACCGGCGCGCCGGCAATGAATGCCTGATGACAGGCCTTTCCGGCTATCTTGGCGCGCAGTGCGGCATTCCTGATGAAGACAACCTTGAACGGCTGCCCGTTGCTCCCGGTCGGCGCCAGCTGGATGGCCTGCTTCATTCTTGCCATCGCGGCTTCGGGCACCGCATCGGGTTTATAAGCCCTGATGGATCTGCGGGTGGAAATGACGTCCTGGAATTCCATGTGCTTCCTCCTTGACGGCGATTCGATATGATTGTCATGCCAATACGGCCTTCCCGCATTTGCATCGTCGTGTGCGCCGCACTTGCGCGACGTGTGCATTCCGGTACAAAAGCCGTTTCACAGGATCTCGTACATTTCGGCCGTTTCTTCTTTGCGCATGTGTTCGGCGACCTTCAGGATGCGCAGTTTCGTGACCTTTTCCCCAAAGCGGATTTCAACCAGGTCCCCTTCCTTCACTTCCGCGCCCGCCTTCGCAATGCGCCCGTTCAAGGAGACCTTTTCCCTGTCGCACGCCTCGTTGGCGAGTGTCCGGCGTTTTATGATGCGGCTGACCTTCAAGAACTTGTCGATCCTCATCTCGCTGATTCCTGCCTTTCACGTTGTTTCGCGTTCCTGCTCACTTGCCTCCGGACGGGTCTGATTCATTCACGCTGATTCATGTTCCCGTTTTTCTCCCGATGCCTTTCACGCTGATTCATGTTCCCGTTTTTCTCTCGATGCCTTTCACCTTTTCCCACAGGGCGTCCATCTCCGCGAGCGACATGTCTTCCAGCCTGTTCCCATCTTCCCTTGCAAGGTCTTCCACACCGGAAAATCGACGGATGAACTTCTCTATGGTTCCGGTCAGAGCCAGCTCCGGCTGGATGTCCATGAAGCGCGATACATTCACCACGGCAAACAGCAGGTCCCCCAGCTCCTCCTCCATGTGGGCGCGGTCTCCCGCGACGGCCGCCTCTTCCAGTTCCGCCATCTCTTCCCGCACCTTCTGCCATGCCCCATCGATGTGATCCCAGTCGAATCCCGCTTTCGCGGCCTTGTGCTGGACTTTGTACCCGCGCATGAGCGCAGGCAGGTGGGGAGGGACGTCTTTCAGACTCTGCGTGTGGGTCACATGACCCTTTTCCTCTTTCTTGATGTCGTCCCACAAAGTCAGAACATCCGCCGCGGTAGCCGCCTCCGCGTCTCCGAATACATGCCGGTGCCGGGCCACCATCTTGGCCGCCACACCATGCACCACATCATCCATCGTGAATTGTCCCGCCTCGGACGCGATCTGCGCATGCAGCACCACCTGCAGCAGCACATCACCCAGTTCGTCGCAGACTTTGTCCGGATCACCCGCATCAATGGCCTCAAGCGTTTCATATGTTTCCTCTATCAGGTATCGCTTGAGGGACTGGTGGGTCTGCTCCCTGTCCCATGGACACCCATCCGGTGCGCGAAGCTTCGCGATGACCGCTTTCAGGGCATCATAGTCATAATTTCCCGCCTTCATGCCGCCTCCTTGCTCCTACTCCTGTTCGCAGCCTTCATGCCGCCTCCTTGCTCCTACCCCTGTTCCCGCGCCTTCATGGTTCTCTTTTTTCAATTCTTGTCCAGCGCCATCATGCATGCCTCTTCAAATTCAGGGAATGTTCCGTCAGACCAGGTCCATGGGTCCGCCGAATTTCCGGACCGCGCGCGAAATGGCGTCCTTTGAATTCTTCCAGTCGGCATCCCGGTTCCTGTGGTCGAACATCTGTGTGAACCAATGCACTTCGGATTGAACCCTTTCAAGATTTTCAATTTGAAGCGGCAGCAGGGACCGCAGCCACATCGCTTTTTTTTGAACGGACAGGGTCTCATCCGCCAGTTCCAGAAGCAGTTTCATATGGGGCAGGCAGAACCCTTTGCTTGACTCCAGCCTGAGCCGGAAATCCGCCTCCCGGAAAAACAGATATATCACGGTATCGGCAAATTGCTTCATGGTGTGCGCGACACTTGCACAGATCTCGCAGTTCCCCATAAGGGAGGCCAATATCCCCGCCAGTTCCGCCGTCAGCGTGTCAGCCGTCCGCTTTCTCCCGGACATCCGGTCTTTCACGGCATCGAGGAGCCCGTCCATGCTTTCTTTCGCCAGCCTGTCGCCGACTTTGCGGTATGCACCCGCGATGATGCGGTTCTGCTCTTCCATGTGGGTATCGAGGATCAACCCGAAAGGCAGCCGGTTTTTCTGCATGTTGTACAGCTTTTCATAATGCCGGGTGCAGAATCCGGATTTGTTGGTGCCGATGCGGTGGTCCGGTTCCATCATGGCGGCGCCGAGTTCATACTCCAGTGCGTTTTCTTCCAGATTTCGCTGGCAGAAGCACAAAGGACATTCGCCATCATGTTCAAAGGCCTCCGTAACGGGTATCGTATAGATATGCTCTTTCATCTGGCCTCCGTAACGGGTATCGTATGGATATGCTCTTTCATCTTGAAACAACCGGCACGACGGGACCGCGTCCGGGCGCAGCAGTCCATGATGTCCGGTGTCCGGTAAAACCGGTCCCTTCATCACGATAACACAGGCGGGCGACAGAGGCAATCCATGCAATTCACTGTGCAATAGACGGGATTGGAGACTCAATCGGGCATGAAGAAAGATTGTCCGATATGCCAGACCGCCTTGCCTGACACAGAAATAACGATGATTGCGTGTATACAAAATCCATTCTATAATGAAATGGGCCAATGTGGGCCCCCTCATGAAAGAAAGAAAATCGTGTAAGCGGGGTGATCCTGTGCGTGTTGTCCTCTTTCTCATGCTCTTTCCCCTCATCGCCGCCGGACTGCTCGCAATTGTCCGCAATGGGAAGGTCCGGGCGTTCATCGTGCGAGTTTCCGCCTTGCTGATTGCCTCCGGTTCCGTCCTTCTGGCCGTGCAGACAATGGGGAAGCCGCTCTCCATGCGGATTGATTCCGAATGGCTGTCTTATGGCATGCTGGGTTTGGACCTGGCGATGACTGCCCTGATCATCTTTTTCGCCATTTCCCGCAAAAAACCGCTGGCCGGCCTTCTCACGCTCATCCAGACCCCGATACTGGTCTGGTTCGAGCTGTCGGATGGACATGGCATAAAAATCGCCGCCGACATCACAATCGACAGGCTGGCCGTCATCATGGCCCTCATCATCGGCGTGGTGGGCAGCCTCATCTGCGTCTACAGCATCGCGTACATGAAAGAGTACCATCGTCGCCACAAGGAATACAAGGACAGGACATCCTTCTTCCTGGCCATGCTCTTTGTCTTCCTGTCGGCGATGTTCGGCATCGTCTTTTCCAACAACCTCATCTGGATGTATTTTTTCTGGGAAGTCACGACGCTGTGCTCCTTCCTGCTGATCGGGTACACAGGCACGAAGGAGGCCGTCGACAACGCCTTCCGCGCGCTGGTCATGAACCTCGCGGGCGGCATCGGGTTTGCAGCCGCCGTCGTGTACGTCGGGACGAACCTTCATACGGTGGAGCTTTCCGCCTTGATAGAAATGGGCCTGCGCGGGACGATTGTCGTTGTCCCCGCCCTGCTGCTGTCGTTTGCCGGCCTTACGAAGGCGGCCCAGATGCCGTTCTCCAGCTGGCTGCTCGGCGCCATGGTCGCCCCTACGCCGTCATCGGCCCTCCTGCATTCCTCCACGATGGTCAAGGCCGGCGTATTCCTCATCATCCGCCTGGCACCGGTGCTCATGGGCAACATTGCAGGCCTGATGGTGGCCATGGTCGGCGGCATCACGTTCCTGCTTGCCTCGTTGGCCGCCATTTCCCAAACGGATGCGAAAAGGCTGCTCGCATGGTCCACCATCGCCAACCTGGGCCTGATTGTCGCCTGCGGCGGCATCGGCACATACGAGGCAGTCTGGGCCGGCATCCTGCTCATCATCTTCCATGCGGTCTCGAAATCGCTGCTGTTTCTCTCCGTGGGTACGGTAGAGCACAATATCGGCAGCCGGGACATCGAAGACATGCACGGCATGGTCACGAAACTGCCGGAGATGGCCGTCATGCTCACCATAGGCATCGCGGGCATGTTCCTCGCCCCCTTCGGGATGCTGATTTCAAAGTGGGCGGCGCTGCGCGCCTTCATCGATTCGGACAACGTGCTCATCGTCATGGCGCTTGTTTTCGGCAGCGCCGCCACATTGTTCTACTGGACGAAATGGCTGGGGAAAATCGTGGCCGTCCTTGGCCGGAGCGAACGCATTGAAAACCGCATCAAGAAGGATGAATGGGTGTCCCTGGGCATCCACGCCATCATGACGGTGGGCCTGTGCTTCGTGTTCCCCGTCATCTCGAACAGGGTCATCGAGCCTTATCTGGAAGGCTTCTACGGAACGCAGATCCAGAGCGTCCTTTCTTCGGGCAACACGAACCTGATGCTGATGATGCTTGGCATGGTCCTGCTGATGCCGATCGCCATGTACGTATACGTGCACCTGAAGGACGACAAGCTTGTCTCTTCCTACATGGCGGGCGTGAACCGGGGCGACAACCGCGCTTTCACCGATTCGTTCGGCAAGCCGAAGGAAATGTACCTGGCGAACTGGTACCTGTCCAAATACCTGGATGAGAAGGCGCTTTCCCTGTTCGGGGTCGCAGCCTCAGCCACCACGCTGGCCGTCGTGCTGATGATGGCCCTTGGAGGTGTGCTATGAAAACCTGGATGGCCGTTTGCGCCTATATCCTGTTCGCCCCGCTCCTGGGCGGGCTTCTCGCAGGAATCGACAGAAGGATCACGGCCCGCATGCAGGGACGTTTCGGCCCGCCCATCCTGCAGCCTTTTTACGATGTGCTCAAACTGTTCGAGAAAGAATCCGTCGCAGTCAACCATATCCAGAACTTCTACATCCTCTTCTTCCTCATCGGCGTAATTTTTACCGGATGCCTCTTCTTTTCAGGCAGCGACCTGCTCATGGTCATCTTCGCCCTGACACTCGCGAACATATTCCTCATCCTCGGCGCCTATTCCGCCAATTCGCCCTACAGCAGCATAGGCGCCATGCGGGAACTGATGCAGATGATGGCATACGAGCCCATGGTGTTCCTGGTTGCCATCGGGTTCTACATGGTTACGGGGTCTTTCAGCATTTCAGACCTGGTCCGCTCGGACAAACTGCTGTTTCCATATCTGCCGGGCATATTCGCGGGTTTTCTGTATATCCTCACAATCAAGATGCGCAAATCCCCCTTCGACCTTTCGATGTCCCATCATGCGCACCAGGAACTCGTAAAGGGCATCACCACGGAGTTTTCCGGTTCCACACTGGCGCTGATAGAGATTGCCCACTGGTATGAGAACCTTTTCCTGCTGGGTTTCGTCTTCCTGTTTTTCACCTGGGCATCCCCCTGGGGGCCCGTTGTGGGCATCATGACCTGCCTGGCGGTATATTTCCTGGAAATCCTCATCGACAACAGTTTTGCCCGTGCCAAATGGCAGTATGTCCTGTCTTCATCCTGGGCCGTGGCGGCGACACTGGGCTTTGCAAACATCGTCATCCTGCAGCTGCTGCAAAAGTAGGCACGGAGGTGCATCATGCCTTTCTTCTCGAAATCGCCCTGGATCATCCATTATGACGGTTCCAGCTGCAACGGCTGCGACATCGAGGTGCTGGCCTGCCTTACGCCGGTCTACGACCTGGAGCGGTTCGGCGTCATCAACACCGGCAATCCGAAACATGCCGACATCCTGCTCATCACCGGTTCCGTCAATGAGCAGAACAAGGACGTCATCTGGCAGATATACAACCAGATGCCGCACCCGAAGGTCGTGGCCGCCGTCGGCATCTGCGCGACGTCCGGCGGCATCTTCGCCGAATGCTACAATGTGCTGGGCGGCGTCGACAAGGTGCTGCCCGTGGATCTGTATGTGCCAGGCTGCGCCGCGCGCCCGGAAGCCATCATAGACGGCGTAGTCAGTGCACTCGGCATACTGAGGGAAAAACGCCTGGACATGGTGGCAAGGGCAAAGCGGATGAAACTGAAAGGGGGTCGCGGCCATGTACGAAAGTCAGCAGCTGATCGTCACCACCCCTGAGGAGCTGATCCGGGGCATCTACCTGATGAAGCGCGACGGCTATCGCCTTGTGCAGATTTCCTGCACGCGGGTTGCCGAGGGGTTCGAACTGAACTATTCGTTCGACCGGAATCTAGAATTCGTCAATTATCGCGTCGTGCTGGATGTTGACGATGAGATCGTAAGCATCAGCCGCATCTTTTCTCCGGCATTCCTGTACGAAAACGAATTGAAAGACCTGTTCGGGGTAAAAATCAGCGGGATGACCATAGACTATGGAGGCACGCTGTACCGCATGGCGCAGAAAACCCCGTTCAAGGCGTTCACTCCCCCGCAGCCGGCCTTTCCGCCTGCGAAAGCCCCACCGGGACCAAGGCTCGTGCCTGCGGAAGTGCCTGTCAAGTCAGACATGCCCGTGCAGGCAGACGTGCCCGTACAGGCAGGCCCACCCGTACAGGCAGACCTGCCCGTGAAGACGGAAGCACCCGCGAAGGCAGAAGCACCTGGTGGAACGTCGGAACCTCTTGCCGACACTGTGAAGAAGGAGGCCTGAACAATGGGAAAGCGCCAAATCATCCCGTTCGGCCCGCAGCACCCCGTCCTGCCGGAGCCCATCCACCTGGACCTCGTGCTGGAAGATGAAAAAGTCGTGGAAGCAATCCCCTCGATCGGGTTCATCCACCGCGGACTTGAAAAGCTGGTCGAGAAGAAGGAATTCACCGAATATGTCTATGTGGCGGAACGCATATGCGGCATCTGCAGCTTCATGCATGGAATGGGTTATTGCCAGGCCATTGAAAGCATCATGGAAATCAAGGTCCCGACCCGCGCGGAATTCCTGCGCACCATCTGGGCCGAACTCTCGCGCATCCACAGCCACCTGCTTTGGCTGGGCCTAACGGCGGATGCTTTCGGATTTGAGAGCCTGTTCATGCATACCTGGCGCCTGCGCGAAAAAATCCTCGATATCTTCGAAGCCACAACGGGCGGCCGGGTCATCTTCTCAGTATGCAAAATCGGCGGCGTGCGCAGGGATATCGATGATGCGGCCATGAAAAACCTTGTCCGGACACTGATGGACATGCGGGATGAAGTCAGCCGCTTCTGCGACGTTTTCATCGAAGACCGTTCCGTGAAGCACCGCCTGGTGAAGGTAGGCATCCTGACGGAGGCCGACGCGCGGGAACTTGGGGCCGTGGGTCCCATGATGCGCGCATCCGGCATTTCGCAGGATATGCGCCAGCTTGGATACGCAGCCTACAAGGAGCTCGATTTCACGCCCGTCGTGGAAAAGGACGGAGACTCTTACGCCCGCACCCTGGTCCGCATCCGGGAAATCACGCAGTCCTTTGACCTGATTCGGCAGGCGGCCTCCCTGCTGCCTGCGGGTCCCATCGAAGAGAAAGTGAAGGGCGCTCCGAACGGCGAATACTTCGCGCGTCTTGAACAGCCTCGCGGTGAAGTGATTTATTACGCGCGCGGAAACGGGAGCAAGTTTCTGGACCGCGTCCGCGTCCGCACCCCCACCTTCGCCAATGTGCCATCCCTGATGAAAATACTGCAGGGATGCGACCTGGCGGATGTCCCGATTCTTATTCTGACAATAGATCCCTGCATCAGCTGTACGGAGAGGTGACGAAATGGCCCTGTTTGCTATAGCCGGCGAAGTGCTGAAAAGTCTTTTCAGCAAACCTGCAACCCTGATGTATCCGGCCGTGCCGCGCAAGTGGCAGGCCGCCACGAGGGGACACATCGGCATCGACATAAGCGCCTGCATCTTCTGCGGTGTCTGCAGCAGAAAATGCCCCACCCGCGCCATCATGGTGGACCGTCCAGCCAAATGCTGGGAAATTGAACGACTGCGCTGCATTCAGTGCAGCTGCTGCGTCGAAGTCTGCCCAAAGAAATGCCTGACCATGGAACAGGCGTACACCGCCCCCTCCACCGGTTCGATAAGGGATTCCTTCCATGCATGAATACCCTGTCACTCTGCAGATAATACGCATTGCGGAAAAGAAAGCTCGGGAAGCGGACGCGACAAGGGTTTGTTCCATTTCGCTGGTGGTGGGTGACCAATCCGGATTCATCGGAGACTCCATTCAAATGTATTTCGACGTCATCGCGGAGGGAACCCTGTGCGAAGGTGCTGTCCTGGACATATGCCATGTCCGGCCGAAGCTCCGGTGCGAAACCTGCGACAGCCTGTTCGAACGAAAACCGATGTCCTT
>CAZFWQ010000154.1:0-8865 GCA_964522755.1 uncultured Oscillospiraceae bacterium
AAAACTGAAAAGCACCGCTGTTTGTGTTGTACGCATGATGAAGCAAGTTTCCTGAAATGCGGTCTTGCGGCAGTATGACACGAGGCAAAGTCCTTGAGAGATATCGGCGATAAGCATCACCATAAGCTTTCAAAATGGCACTATCGTTGGGACCAGTATCTCTTGATTGGTGTCTCATGGCCAGCATCTCATGATCAATGCCTCAGCACCAATGTCTCAGCACCCTGACAGCCCTCAGGGTCAGCCACTTTGAACCGGCCCCCTTCTTTTCCATATCGCACAGCATCTTCCCGTTGAATGCATTTTCCATGGACCATCTGTTTTCCTCGTTCCGTTTTGCGAGAACGATTTCCATCGCACTTTGCATGCGCGTGTCCCGGATCCGCTGCCAGTTCCGCAAGAATCATCAATTGCCAGACAGTCCCTGAATATTTATCCAGATAGAATCTCTTTTCATCTCCCCAATATCCGCCGGAAGTCTGTTTTTCCAGGATTTCCGGAACGATGCCGGATTCCATGATTGCGCGCCTCGCCTGCACAACCTCCGGATCCGATTCACCCACGCACAGCAGGGTCGTCAGCGCATGATATCGAACTGACGGGTTTTCCTTTTCCAACAACCAGTTCATCGTTGCGTCATCGATGATTTTGTCCATTGCTCCCCATCACCTCCAAAAGGAATGCCGCACCCGCTTCAGAACGCTTCCATCGGCATTCGATCGTTCAGACAATACATTATCCGAAACTGCAAACGGCTTCAAGGTGCTGCGCCATTGGAATCACCGCAAGGAAATAAACATGGGATCCCATGTTATCAGCATATCATAACAGACAGTCTTCGCAATGATAGGGGGCCGTCTTCGCAATGACAGGCGGCAGGCTTTGCAATGACAGGCGGCAGTCTTCGCAATGACAGGCGGCAGTCTTCGCAATGACAGGCGGCCGTCTTCGCAACAGCAACGGTCTGTCCTCGATGAAACTGTAGATAAGGCGCAATTGTGATAATATACAGGAAGAGCCGCAGGATCGTCTGCGCTTCATCAGCAACACATCGGAATCGTCAAGGAGGGTCCCATGAAATCAATCGTTGACAAGATCTTCATCAAGGACAAGGTGGCCATCGTCACGGGCGGCCACTCCGGAATCGGCCGCGGCATTGTCGAAGCCCTGTCACAGGCGGGCGCAAGCATCGTGATAGCGGGAAGGCGTTCCGAACTGGGGAATCAGGTCGTGAACGAAATCAAGGCGGCCAATGGCGTTGAAGCGATCTTCATCAATGCCGACGTGACTGTTCCGGAAGACATTCAAAAAATCGTAGATGAAACCATGCGCACTTTCGGAAAAATCGACATCCTGGTCAACAACGCAGGCATATGCCATCACGAAGACGCCGAAACCGTCAGCTATGAAAACTGGAGAAAAGTAATGGATGTGAACCTGGACGGTTTGTTTTTCCTGTCTCAGGCAGTAGGGAAAGTGATGATTGCGCAAAAACGCGGAAGCATCGTCAACATCTCATCCAATGCAGACAACCTGGTCATGACGCCCCAGACCCAGGCCGGCTACAATGCCTCAAAAGGCGGGGTCGACATGGTCACCAAGTGCCTGGCCTACGAGTGGGCCAAATACAACATCCGTGTCAATGCCATTGCCCCGGGATACATCAGGAGCGACATCTGGCCGAAGGGCGTCCGGGAAGACGGAAAAAGCTGGACCGACGTGTGGCTCGGCATGATTCCTGCGGGTCGGTTTGGCCTGGCCGAAGAAATTGGGGCGCTGGCCCTGTTCCTGGCTTCCGACATGGCTCCGTTCATGACCGGGTCCATCCTGCTCATCGACGGCGGCTATTCATTGACATGAGCTTGCGTGTGCTTCCGGTTTGAATCATGACGGATGCTTCAGCCCGGTTTTCGGAAGGACAGTGCCCAGATGCCGAATCGCCTCTTCTGCGGGCATCGGCCGCGCGAACATATATCCCTGCATGTAATCCGCATCGATTTGCTCGGCCATCCTCATGTGTTCGGGTGTTTCAACCCCTTCCACGACAACCTTCATGCCGACATCCGCGAATGTCCTGGCCAGACCGTTCATCACGCTGAAGCATTTTGAGCTGAGAACCGATTCATACAGGATGCTCTTGTCTATCTTGATGAATTCGAATGGCAATTCGACCACGTTGGCAATGTTCGAATAACCTGTGCCAAAGTCGTCCAGATAAAACAGGATGCCATATTCGCCGAGTTTCCGCATCATATTTTCCATGTAATCGAATTTTTCGACAAAAACACTTTCAGTAATCTCCAGGCGCAATTTGCATGGATTGATCCGATGTCTGTCTATGATTCCCAGAATGTTCTCCACCAATCCGGCCGAATTCAATTGCATGGCGGAAAGGTTGACGGAGATCGCATCGACTTCCACCTCCCTGTCGTCCAGCATCCGGATGAATCCGCAGACCCTGTCCAGCACCATGAGTCCGATATCGACGATGAGCCCGGATTCCTCTGCAATGGGTATGAACTCGGCAGGAGAAATGGCCCCCAGTTCGTTGTCCGAAAGGCGCAGCAAGGCTTCTGCCGTCGTAAACCTGTTTTCCCCGACGGAATGGATGGGTTGGTAATAGACTTCAAAGTTGCCTTGTGTCAGGCCCCGCCTCATCAGGTCGATGATCTGGCTTTTCCTTTTCAGCCTGCCTACTGTCACGGCATCGGTGAATATGGCTTTTCCCTTTCCGGCCGCCTTGGACAAGTCTATGCAGTATTCCAGCAGCGTGATGATGGATCCAGCCGAATCGGCATGATCGGGAAACCGGACGACGGCGATGCTCGCCGTGAGGGCGCATTGCAGCGTACCGAAGTCCCAATAGCCGTTGAACCTCTCCCGGATGGCTTTCACCGCATTCACTGCCGAAATGTGAAGATCCTCATTAAGGAGGATGACGAACTCATCCCCATTGAACCGGTAGACGGATTTTATCGGCACCACTTCCGTAAGGTACAGGCTGACCGTCTTCAGGAAATGATCACCGTTCACCTGACCAAATCTGTCATTGACTGTCTTGAAGTCGTCAAGGCTTACCAGGATGATGTCCATTGTACGTTTCCGCTTCACACATAACTGAATCATCATCGAAAAGGCTTTCCTGTTTTGCAGTCCCGTCAGATCATCAAGGAAAATCTGCTTGTTCTGGAGATACAGGTATACGATCAGAAGCACGGAAGCAGCGGCAGAACCCGAAAGGACCAGGGTCGGGTATATCCACTGGATTCCGACCATGGCGAGTGAAACAACGGGAAACAACAGCAGTACCGGCTTCATGGACCGTTCAATCCTTTTCCCGTTCACAAGGACGACAAACAGCATGCCGAGTATATACATCATGGCTATGGCGTATGTCAGCCAGAATCCATCTCCGACGGCAAACCCGCCGGGTTCACCGATGCTGAACAGCAGTCCGGTAAAAGGATTCGTCATCACCGCAACGGCATACATGGCATAAGGAATTCCCGCGAGCCAAAAGTAGGTGAAAATCCTGGAATCATCCTCCCTGACCACGGCAATGAGATAAAACAAGAGCAGAATGGCCATGATCGGGCTTGCAAGGAAGAAAAGCGTCTGGATTGCCTGATTCAGTGACCAGGAAATCAAATGATAGTATTCCAGGAAAAGGATTGAGATGATGGAAATGAGTACTTCAACAAAGACGAACCTAAGGCACAGGCGGAACAGCCTGTTCTTCAAAGTCGGGATCAGATTGTATTCCCTTGAGTACAGGAGAAGGATGGATATCAATATCAGCGACACGTATTCAGGTGCGATGTTCCACTGCATCCAGCCATCCTCCCGGCACTGACTGCCGGCTGCCGATTGCTGCCTTCGGATTGCCATGAGTCGAATGCTAAATCTCAGATCAGGCAAACAAACGCCGACGCACAACGCAGGATGCTGTTTGGCACTTGCGTGAACTCCCGTATATTTACCCAATTGCATGAGAAAAGCAACACGGTGCTTGATTGACGCGTCGGAAATATGCTTAAGGCGCAGCCCGGATTATGCACTGTTTTATCGATGATTCATCTCCGGCTATTCCCGACTGAAATTTATGGATGCTCCCTGAACCTGACATCAACATGGGTCCCGTCACAGAATGGCTTGTTTTCCGATAAGCCGCAGCGGCAGAGGGTTACCCTGTTTCGCAACTGATATGTCTTTCCGGCAGCGGATTCAACCGGGATGCTTCCTTTTACCCAGATTGGCCCGCTTACGCCTTCAGACCGATCTTCGACAATCGAGACCGAAGGTTCAAATATCGGTTCGAACGGTTGTCCCGACAAACTGTCTTCCAGGACAAGTCGTCCCGACGGACAGTTTGACGCTTCATACACGGCAATCTTCCGATAGGTTTCCTCATCGGATTTTTCCACGGCATTCCATGCATTCTCCAGCCTGTGGCAAAAATTCGAGGCACTGCATAAATCCTCATGGTCATGCAGAATCAGGGACGGACCCTCAAGGACTCCCTCCCAATCATCCCGGGTGTTCTGCGCGGCAGTCTCAGTCCCGTCGAAACCGGATGAAATATGACTGCCATCGCAAAAAGGCTTGTTTCCGGATTTTCCGCATCTGCACAAGGCGTATGTTTCACCCGCTGGAACCTGCATGTCGGTCTTCCAGGCCAGGTGATGGTTCTCAGAGGGCGAGACGATGCTTTTCCGATCCATGGGGATGGAGCCCGACATCAGGTATGGACCGTTTTTCGTGACTTTGATGCGATATACCGTCATTTTATCTGGCATGAAGCATACCTCCACAACATGGATGAGGCTTTCCCGTGCGGAAATCTAATTCTTGAAACTGCTTTCCAACTCCGGAAATCTAATTCCTGAAACTGCGATCCTGCCCCGGAAATCTAATTCTTGAAACGGCGATCCTGCCCCGGAACATGACCCGTTACACAGCTTTCCTACTACGCAATCTGACTCATTCTACCACATTTGCGCATCGCTTCAATGCAGCGCATATCAAGGATGCAAATGCGGTTCTCCGTAATTGCATACCAATTAATCCTAAATAAAGGAAAAGGCCGTCTCTTGCGAGACAGCCCCTTTTTCTGGCTGGGATGGGAGGACTCGAACCTACGAATGCCAGAGTCAAAGTCTGGTGCCTTACCAGCTTGGCGACATCCCAACGGATGGCTTTTCCGACTGCCCTCAGACGTTCGAGGTTGGAAACCGGAATAATTCGCAGCTTCCAACCTCTATTTGCCTGTTGCGGGGAATGGGGTGAGTAATGGGGATCGAACCCATGACCTCCAGGACCACAACCTGGCGCTCTGCCGATTGAGCTATACCCACCATGAAAGGCATTTGAAAGGACAAGACGTATTATATGGCAATCCGCCTCGGATTGTCAAGAAAAAGAACTTTGAGAAAGGGCATTCGCCGGATATCAGAAAATCGAAGGGAAGACCGGGATGCGCAATGCATCCCGGTTTGACTCGATAAGCCCTGATGCGGGTACAGGACCGTCTCTTTGGCTTGGCTCAAGATGCCCTGCAGACGCCAGGGGGGTTCTTCACCGGTTTGGATCAATATGCCCTGCCCCAGACAACCAGGTGTTTCGCCGGCTTGCCGCAGCATACGCAGACATCGCCGACCGGGGCCTGGTTGAAGGGCATGCAGCGAGACGAAGCCGCGGTCTGTTCCTTGACGGCTTCTTCGCAGGCACGATCCCCGCACCACATGGCATTGATGAATCCTTGCTTTCCGTCCAGCTGCGCGGCGAACTCTTCCATCGACACGGCGGTCGTCGTCCTGGATTCCCGCAGTTCCAGCGCTTTTGCGAGCATGGCCGCATGAATGTCGTCAAGCATCTTCAAAACGGTTGTTTCAAGTTCAGCCATGGGAACAAAAGATTTTTCACGGCTGTCACGTCGGACCAGCACGACCTGTTCCTTCTGGATGTCCTTCGGCCCTACTTCGAGCCGGATTGGCACCCCCCGCATTTCATGTTCGGCAAACTTCCAGCCGGCCTGCTTGTCGGAATCATCTATTTTCACCCTGCAGATCTTCGACAGGGCGGCCTTCAACATCTCGGCCTTCTCCATCACGCCCTCAGCCTGCGGCTGTATCGGCACGATGATCAGCTGCACCGGGGCGACCTTGGGCGGCAGTTTCAGACCACTGTCGTCTCCATGCACCATGATGATGGCCCCGATGATGCGCGTGGACATGCCCCAGGACGTCTGCTGGCCATACCTGAGCTGGTTGTCGCGGTCGGTATACCGGATGTCGAAGGCTTTCGCGAACCCGTCTCCGAAATTGTGGGACGTGCCGGATTGAAGCGCCTTGCCGTCATGCATCATCGCCTCGATGGTATAAGTTGCCTTTGCCCCCGCGAATTTTTCCTTTTCCGTTTTTTGGCCTTTCAGGACGGGAATCGCCAAAAACTCCTCGCAGAAAGACGCATAGGTGTCCAGCATGCGCAGGGTTTCCTCCTGGGCTTCCTCATAGGTGGCGTGGACCGTGTGTCCCTCCTGCCATTGGAATTCCACCGAGCGGAGGAAAGGCCGGGTCGTCTTCTCCCAGCGCACGACGGAGCACCACTGGTTGTAAAGCTTGGGCAAATCGCGCCAGGACTGGATGATGTCCTTGTAATGGTCGCAGAAGAGCGTTTCGGATGTCGGACGCACACACAGGCGTTCAGCGAGTTTTTCATTTCCGCCGTGAGTGACCCATGCCACTTCCGGAGCGAATCCTTCCACATGATCCTTTTCCTTCTGCAAAAGGCTTTCCGGGATGAACATGGGCATGGAGACGTTCTCGTGACCCGTTTCCTTGAAGCGGCGGTCCAGTTCCCGCTGTATGTTCTCCCATATGGCATAGCCGTAAGGACGGATGATCATGCATCCGCGCACACTGGCATAATCTGCCAGTTCTGCTTTCTTTACGATATCGGTGTACCACTGCGCAAAATCCGCATCCATTGACGTGATTGCCTCTACCAGTTTCTTACCGTCCTTGGCCATGACTGATTCCTCCTGATAACCGCTGTGATGATTATGACTGCCTGATTTTCGAAACCGTTTTCGGTTTCGCAAGTATCTCTGAAACAAGGACGGCACGAGAAAAGCAAAGGCAGGTTACGAAAAGTTTGTGGTCCCGGTTCTTACAGGAAACCTGTAACCAGCCGGTATCCCAAATCGTACAGAAACGGGAGGAATATGGCCGGCAGCATGTTCCCCACCTTGATGCGCTTGATTTCCAGGATGTTTATGCCGATGCCCATGATGAGGACGCTGCCCACGATGGACATCTGCGAGACGACATCATCCGTCAGCCAGGGTCTCAGCACGCTTGCCAACAGGGTGATGAGCCCCTGGTAGACCAGGACCGGCAAAAAGGAGAATGTGACGCCCATCCCGAGCGTGGCCGCGAACACGATGGCACTGACCCCGTCCAGTACTGATTTTGCCAGAAGGATTTGGATATTGCCCGTCAAACCGTCATCAAGCGCCCCGAAGATGGCCATGGCGCCGACGCAGTAGACCAGGCTCGCCGTCACGAAACCTTCCGCGAAAGTATTCTCGCCTTTGGCGAACTTGTTTTGGAACCACTTTCCCAAGTCCTCCAGCCGCTTTTCGATATTCAACGCTTCACCCAGCAGGCCCCCGAGGACCAGGCACAGAATCAGCCCGGTCAGGTAGACCCTGTCGAGGCGGGGTTCGCCGATAAAGCGGAATATCCCCTGAAGGCTGCCGGACAATCCGATAATCAGCACGGAAAGCCCAATGCCCTGCATGATCGTGGTCTTGAAACGGCCCGAAATTCCTTTTTTTGCCATCCAGCCTATGGTGCCGCCCAATATGATGGCGCCCGCATTGACCAGCGTTCCCAGTCCCGTCATGTTTGCCGCCCTTCCCGGTTCGATCAGATGCCGCACATATTTTTGTGCAATGAACCGATTATACACCGTGAACGGCAGTCTGCAAAGGAAAAGACGGATTCCGGATGGACGAATGGTGGCGGATCGTGTACGCTTGGGTGGAAATCCCCGAACATGGAGGACGCAGATGAATACCACTGCCCTGGCCTGCCCCGTGTGCATGCTTCCCCTGCGCCAGTACGGATCCGCGCTGAAATGCGGGTCCGGGCATTCACATGACTTGTCGGCAAAAGGATACGCAAACCTGCTCATCGACTCGCATCGCAACAGCCAGGCCCCGGGTGACAGCCGCGAGATGGTCGAGGCCCGCAGGCGGTTCCTCGACAGCGGTTCGTATGGCGGCCTGAAAAGCGCCCTTGCCGGCCAGGTCTTGAAATACCGCTCTGAAATCCGCATGCTGGTGGACGCCGGATGCGGGGAAGGCGCATGGACAATCGGCGTTCTTGAAGCATTGCCGGTTCCGGAGACCATCGTCTACGGAATGGACATATCAAAGGACGCCATCCGCTGCGCCTCCGGCCGGAACAAGAGAATCTCCTGGATAGTCGCGTCCCTATTCCATCTTCCTTTGGCGAACGGTTCGGCGGATTGCCTGATGAACGTGTTCGCCCCATCCTGCGATTCGGAATTCGCACGCGTGCTGCGCAAGGACGGCATCCTTTTGACTGTCATCCCAGGACGCTCCCATTTGCTGGGCTTGAAAAACGTGCTGTATGACGAGCCATACGAGAATGACGAGGCCCTGCCCGGATTGCCGTCTTTCACCCTGCAGGATGTGGCGCGCATCGAAGGAACCCTTGAATTGAAAGGACAGGAAACCCTGAAGGATCTCCTGTCCATGACGCCCTATTTCTGGCGATCTCCAAAGGCCGGGATTGAACGGTTATCCGGTCTCTCCTCCCTGGAAACGCCAATCGAATT